>NZ_JBEUTW010000174.1:0-39064 GCF_040492675.1 Bacillus sp. AP50 | reverse complement strand
ACTCTATAAATATACAATATTATAATCATACTTAATTTAAAGAATCGATTTGAGGAGGAACTTATGAAAGTCGCAATTATTGGAGCCACTGGATATGGGGGCATTGAGTTAATTCGTTTATTAGAACAACATCCATATTTTTCTATAGCATCTCTTCATTCTTTTTCACAAGTTGGTGAGTGTATAACAAATGTATATCCGCATCTTCGAAATGTCCTCGTTCATACGTTACAAGAAATTGATGTGGAGACAATAGGGAAAGAAGCAGAAATCGTATTTCTAGCAACACCAGCAGGAGTATCGGCGGAGTTAACTCCCAAGTTATTAGCAGAAGGTTTAAAAGTAATTGACCTATCTGGAGACTTTCGTATGATAGATCCTTCGTCATATGAACTGTGGTATAAAAGGCCAGCAGCGAAAGAAGAAATTCTTAGAAAAGCAGTGTATGGGTTAAGTGAATGGAAAAGGACTGAGATTCAAAAGGCAAATTTAATTGCAAACCCAGGATGTTTTGCTACAGCCACATTGCTAGCGATAGCACCGTTAGTACGTAGTAGCAGGATTGAAGAAGATTCGATTATTATTGACGCGAAATCAGGGGTATCAGGAGCAGGTAAAACACCAACAACAATGACTCATTTTCCTGAGCTATACGATAACTTACACATCTATAAAGTAAACCAGCATCAGCACGTTCCAGAGATTGAGCAAATGCTTACAGAATGGAATAGTGAATTACAGCCAATTACATTTAGCACACATTTAATACCGATATCACGAGGAATCATGATTACACTTTATGCAAAAGTAAAACAAAAGATGGAAATAAAGCAACTTCAAAAATTGTATGAAGAAACGTATGAACAATCGCCTTTCATCCGAATTTGTACGCAAGGGAAATTTCCAAGTCCAAAAGAAGTGAGAGGCTCAAATTATTGTGATATTGGCATAGCTTACGATGAAAGAACAGAAAGAGTTACGGTCGTTTCTGTTATAGACAATATGATGAAAGGCGCGGCTGGGCAAGCGATTCAAAATGCAAACATAATAGCGGGACTAGAAGAGACAACAGGTTTACAACATATGCCGCTTTATCTATAAGGGGGACATGATGATTAAAGTAGCGTCTATTACAAAATTAGAAAATGGTTCAATTGTAACGCCGAAAGGCTTTTCGGCAATTGGTACTGCAAATGGTCTGAAAAAGGAGAAAAAGGATTTAGGGGCAATCGTTTGTGACGTACCAGCATCATGTGCCGCTGTGTATACAACGAATCAAATACAAGCAGCCCCTTTGCAAGTAACGAAGGATAGTATAACGGCAGAAGGGAAGTTACAAGCAATTATCGTTAATAGTGGAAATGCAAATGCTTGTACTGGAATGAAAGGATTACAAGACGCATACGAGATGCGCACATTAGGGGCGGAACATTTTGGATTGAAAGAAAATTACGTTGCAGTAGCTTCAACAGGTGTAATTGGTGTTCCGCTGCCGATGGATATAATCCGAAAGGGAGTTGCAACTCTTATACCGACGAAGGAAGAAAGTGAAGCATATTCTTTTTCTGAAGCAATTTTAACGACGGATCTCATAACGAAAGAAACTTGCTATGAAATGATTATTGATGGGAAGAAAGTGACGATTGCGGGTGTTGCAAAAGGTTCAGGGATGATTCATCCGAATATGGCAACGATGCTTAGTTTTATTACGACAGATGCTCATATAGAGCATGACGTATTGCAAACGGCATTATCCCAAATTACGAATCATACATTTAATCAAATTACGGTAGATGGAGATACTTCTACGAATGATATGGTCATCGTTATGGCAAGTGGATTATCAGAAACAAGGCCGATAAATATGGAACATACAGATTGGGAAACTTTCGTATGTGCTTTACAGAAGGTATGTGAAGATTTAGCAAAAAAAATTGCGCAAGATGGTGAAGGTGCTACGAAGTTAATAGAAGTAAATGTGCTAGGAGCTCAAACGAATGAAGAGGCAAAAAAAATTGCAAAGCAAATAGTCGGTTCGAGTCTTGTGAAAACAGCAATACATGGTGAAGACCCAAACTGGGGACGAATTATTAGCGGTATTGGACAAAGTGAAGTAGCTATTAATCCGAATACAATTGACATTACTCTTCAATCTATATTGGTATTAAAAAATAGTGAGCCTCAAACATTTTCTGAAGAAGAAATGAAAGAGAGATTACAAGAAGATGAAATAGTCATTAATGTGTACTTACACTTAGGAGAAGAGACAGGATCAGCTTGGGGCTGTGACTTAAGCTATGAATATGTGAAAATAAACGCTTGTTATCGTACATAAGGAGAGAGAAGATGAGCGAATATATTGTAGTGAAATGCGGCGGTAGTATGTTGAATCAATTAAAAGCTGTGTTTTTTGAATGTATAAAGAAATTGCAACAGAAGTATAAAGTAGTGATTGTTCATGGTGGTGGGCCAGAAATTGATGCCAAATTAAAAGATTGTAACATCAACGTAGAAAAAAGAGATGGATTACGCGTAACACCAAAAGAAGTTATGGATGTTGTTCAAATGGTGCTATGCGGAAGTACGAATAAAAAACTCGTAATGAATTTACAAAAGCATAATTTACTTGCGGTAGGTTGTTCAGGATGTGACGGCAATTTACTTCAAGTTCAACCTGTCAGTGAAGAGATAGGATATGTGGGGGAAGTAAGTTATGTAGAATCAGCCTTATTAAAAGGATTAATAAATATGGAGTATATTCCTGTTATTGCTCCAATCGGGGTAAATGGTAATGAAGTTTATAACATAAATGCGGACAATGCTGCAGCTGGGATTGCGGCTGCGTTAGGGGCAAAAGAGCTTATTTTTATTACGGATGTAGATGGAATATTACATGAAGGGAATTTGGTAAAGGAAACGGATGAATCTGAAATTGCTACTTTTATAGAAACAGGTGTTATTACAGGTGGGATGATTCCGAAAGTACAGGCGGCACTAGCATCATTAAAAATGGGAGTGCAAAAGATAAGTATTGTGAATGGTACAAAAGATTTTACTGAGGTTACGGGAGAGTGTATTGGAACGACGGTAACGAAAGGTGTGAGTATTGCATGACGAGTCATCTTTTTCAAACGTATGGCAGAAGAACTATTGAGTTTGTAAAGGGAACTGGAACGAAAGTTATTGATAATAACGGTAAGGAATATTTAGATTTCACATCAGGAATTGGCGTATGTAATTTAGGACATTGTCACCCTACTGTTCTCAAAGGTGTACAAGAGCAACTTGATGATATATGGCATATATCTAACCTGTTTACAAACAGCTTGCAAGAAGAAGTTGCGTCATTATTAACAGAAAATAGAGAATTAGATTATGTGTTTTTCTGTAATAGTGGGGCAGAGGCAAATGAAGCGGCTTTAAAGTTAGCGCGTAAGCATACTGGAAAATCTCTCGTCGTAACATGCCAGCAGTCTTTTCACGGTAGAACATTTGGAACGATGAGTGCAACGGGCCAAGATAAGGTAAAAGAAGGATTTGGTCCATTACTTCCATCTTTTTTACATATCCCTTTTAACGATATTAAAGCATTAGAGGAAGTAATGAATGAAGAAGTTGCGGCGGTAATGGTAGAAGTTGTTCAAGGAGAGGGAGGAGTAATACCTGCTGATCTATCTTTTTTGAAAGAGATTGAAACATTATGTAATAAGTTCGGTTCCTTATTTATTATAGACGAAGTACAAACGGGGATAGGAAGAACTGGAACACTATTCGCTTATGAACAAGTGGGAATAGAGCCTGATATCGTTACCGTTGCAAAGGCGCTTGGGAATGGGATTCCTGTCGGAGCGATGATTGGCCGGAAAGAGCTCGGAGCGTCGTTTACTGCAGGATCACACGGTTCAACTTTTGGCGGGAATTACATCGCGATGGCTGCAGCGAAAGAAGTATTGCAAGTAAGTGAAAAACCATCGTTTTTAAAAGAAGTACAAGAAAAAGGCGAGTACGTATTAGAGAAGTTGCAAGAGGAATTACAGCATGTCGAATGTATTCAAAATATACGTGGTAAGGGGCTTATGATTGGGATTGAGTGTAAGCATGAAGTTGCAAGTTTTATAGAACAACTAGAAAACGAAGGACTTCTCGTATTACAAGCAGGTCCTAATGTGATAAGACTATTACCGCCACTCATTGTCACGAATGAAGAGTTAGAACAGGCAGTATATATAATAAAAAAAGTAGTTTGTACAAAAAACGTATCAATCATATAAGGGGGAAGTCTCATGTCAACTGTACAAGTACCGAAATTAAATACGAAAGATCTTTTAACACTAGAAGAATTAACGAAAGAAGAAATTATTTCTTTAATTGAGTTCGCTATATATTTAAAAAAGAATAAGCAAGAGCCTTTATTACAAGGCAAAATATTAGGGCTTATTTTTGATAAGCATTCAACTCGTACTCGTGTATCTTTTGAAGCAGGAATGGTACAGCTCGGGGGACATGGTATGTTTTTAAGTGGGAAAGAGATGCAAATGGGAAGAGGAGAAAGCGTTTCAGATACTGCGAAAGTATTATCGCAGTATATTGACGGGATCATGATACGTACATTCTCACACGCGGATGTAGAAGAGCTTGCAAAAGAATCGAGTATTCCTGTTATTAACGGTTTAACGGATGATCACCATCCTTGTCAAGCATTGGCAGACCTTATGACGATATACGAAGAAATAAATACATTTAAAGGAATAAAATTGGCTTACGTAGGTGACGGAAATAATGTATGTCATTCATTGTTGCTAGCGAGTGCAAAAGTCGGAATGCATATGACTGTGGCAACGCCTGTAGGGTATGAACCGAATGAAGAGATTGTAAAAAAAGCGTTAGCAATTGCCAAGGAAACAGGAGCTGAAATTGAAGTTTTGCATGATCCTGAATTAGCGGTGAATGAAGCAGATTTCATTTATACTGACGTTTGGATGAGCATGGGGCAAGAGGGCGAAGAAGAGAAGTATACTTTATTTCAACCTTACCAAATCAATAACGAACTTGTTAAGCATGCGAAGCAAACATATCGTTTCTTACACTGTTTACCTGCCCATCGTGAAGAAGAAGTAACAGGAGAAATTATAGATGGACCGCAGTCTATCGTCTTTGAGCAAGCTGGTAATCGATTGCATGCTCAAAAAGCGTTATTAGTGAGTTTATTTAAAAATGTAGAAGAGCCTTCCTAAAAGGGAGGTTTTTTTATATTAAAATGTCGGATGTATATTTGGTTAACCATTTCGATATCATTTATAATAAAAGAGAAAACTAAATTTGTTTTTCAGAGTGTGTAAGGACATACTACATATAAAAATATAGTTAAAGAGATGATGAGGGTGAAAACAACTAAGAAAACATATTCGTTTTTCCAGCGGATGTGGAGAATATTAAAGTTTCAATATTATAAGTTGCTTCGATCGCCAGAAGGCGCAAAGAAAGTATCGTTAGGGTTTGCTATAGGATTCGGCTTAGAAATGTTAGTCATTTATACGGCATCGCTCGTATATGTAATATTTTATCCAATCGTCAGGTTAGCAAAGGGATCTTTTCCTGCGGCAGTTATTGGCAATATTATTGGGAAAATATCGTTTCTCCCAGTATTTTTATTTCCGCTTGCGTATGCGCTAGGAAAAATGATTTATCCATTTCATGTACAGAAAATTCATCATGAACCATTTACGATATCGGACTTGTTTTCAAGTCACATTTTTACGATATTAAAGAGCTTATTACAAAGTGAAGTGTATGTATTAATTGGAATGACGATTTTAGGAGTTGTGTTTGGTCTCATTTCATATTTCGTTGTGCATTATTTATACGAAAAGAACCGTAAGTTACGTTTGAAGAAAAGGAAGAAACGAGTGAGAGAACCACTTGTACAATTATAAACAATGTCACATTCATTTTCTCCTTTGAATATGTTTAAGAAAAAGGAGGAGAGGATAATGTATTATTATTACGTACCTCAAGTATATCCATATGTAAATTATTATCCGGTTTATGATACGAGTAGACAATACGAATTATATCGGCAACAACAATTACAGCAATTATCACAAATACCACAATTACCAACACAACAGCCTACACAGGAAAAAAAACCATATTTAACAACATGGCCATATTCCAATGTATACTATGGTAATTATTACGAATCATAAAGCTGCTTCTATTTAGAAGCAGCTTTATACGTTTGTTTTCAAAATTAAATTTTGAATGGTTTGAAGAGAATGAATGAGCTTTTCGCGCTCTTCCTCAGATAATGTTTGGAAATTTTCTTTTAGTTTGTCTAAAATGAATTGCTGATACTGATTTACTAATAATTTCCCTTCAGCTGTTAGGGAAATTAAAATGACCCGTCGATCTTTTTCGCTATAATGACGCTCTATTAGTTCTTCTTGAATAAGTTTGTTTAATAGAGGTGTCATGTTAGGCCGTGAAATCGCTAGCCGCTTGCCGATTTCGGAAACTGCTAATGTGCCGTTTTCATGCAAAAGCAGTAATACTTGTGTATGTGATGGCGGCATATGTCTTTGAGAAGAAAATTCTCCAGGAAGCATAAATTTGCGATAAAAAAGAGGCACTAGCGAAAGAAGATGATCAACAATACGTTCCCACTCGCGTGATTCCATATAAAGGCCCCCTTCCACTATCATTGTAACAAAAAAGACATGTTATAAAAATAGAATTGTTTTATGGTCGCTTTAATATTTGTAGGATAACACTTGCTTTGTAAATGTATTGGCAATAATTGCATAGCCGTTATCATTTGGGTGTACTTGGTCAAATAATAACTCTTTTTTATCATTCGATATTAATTTGCGAATTGGTAAAACGATAGATGGTTGATTTGCTTTGGAAATGGAATAAACAGATTCATTCCAGCCATCTAAAAACATATCTGCATAACTTGCGATGGAGTCATCGAGTTGTAACGGGTTATAGAGTTCTGAGAGAATGAGTAAAGCGTCCGGATTTTGATCTCGAACTGTCTTTACAATACTTTTTATATCCGCTTCAAAATGGGCTTTTTCTTTATTTAACATTTTTATACCATCTATAACACCAACATCACGATTTAAACGAAATAAATTATTTCCTCCAATATTAATTGTAATTATATTTGCTGCTCTAATTTTTTCCTTTACATCTTCTGATTGAACTTTTTTAGCGAGACGATCTGTTGTAAGACCGTTTACCCCAAGGTTTTCTACTGTAATTGGTTTATGAATTTGTGCTTCTATTTGCTTAGAAGCTAATTCAGCAAATCCACCTTGTGTCGATCCATATCCTTTAGCGAGTGAATCACCTAATACAAGATGATAAAAAGATTCGTTTGTTTGCTTATCAATCCAATTTGGGGCAGATGTTTTTTCTGTTTTTTCTTCAGATTCATTTTGTTTTGTCTCGTCGTTCTTTTCAAAATAAGAATAAGAAATGATCAGAAGGAGGAGACAAACAATTGTTAAGATGACTTTTTTCATAAATTCATCCTCCTTGTAATTGGTAATTGTATCATATTCAGCAGTATTAGCAATGTAAGGGCATATTATATGTTTATGAAAAGTTTATAATAACTTTACAGAAAATTTGTTGAAGTTTGTCAAAAAATATTGACGATAGGAAAGAACTTTATATATGATAATGTCAGATAAGGTGAAACTTTAATGAGTGGGAGCTTTATTTCCTATTAATTAATAGTCTTCATCAATCGGGCGTTTAAGGGGACTACTCGTTAGCGCAGGGTGAAATGAAAATTGTGTCTCTAATAGAAGAAAAAAGGTATGTGGTTAGAGACAGATAGGGATTCATTTCATTATTTCTGGTAATTGTATAAGGGGGATTTTTTGTGAAAAAGTCAAAAAAAATGCTAGCTGGAGCAACTCTTGCTATTGGTGTTATAGCGCCGCAAGTATTGCCAGCAACAGCTCATGCGGATGAGCAAACTAGGGAGAGTACAGTTAACTTACGAATTCTAGAAACATCAGATATTCACGTTAACTTAATGAATTACGATTATTATCAAACGAAAACAGATAATAAAGTAGGTCTCGTACAAACTGCAACACTCGTTAATAAAGCACGTGAAGAAGTGAAAAACTCTGTCCTATTTGATGATGGGGATGCATTACAAGGGACACCGCTTGGAGATTATGTAGCAAATAAAATAAAAGATCAGAAGAATCGTGTGGATCCTAGTTATACACACCCATTATATCGTGTAATGAATTTAATGAAGTATGACGTCATCTCTCTTGGGAATCATGAATTTAACTACGGTTTAGATTATTTAAAGAAAGTGACTAGTAAAACAAAAATTCCGGTTATTAACTCGAATGTCTACAGAGATGACCATGATGGTAATGATGAGAATGACGAGCATTACTTTGATAGACCATATCATATTTTAGAGAAAGAAGTAGTGGATGAAGCAGGCCAAAAACAAATAGTGAAAATTGGTGTAATGGGATTTGTTCCACCACAAATTATGAATTGGGATAAAGCGAATTTAGAAGGACAAGTTAAAGCGAAAGATATAGTTGAAACAGCGAAGAAAATGGTACCAAAAATGAAAGCAGAAGGTGCAGATGTTATCGTTGCACTAGCTCATTCCGGTGTTGATAAAAGTGGATACAACGTTGGTATGGAAAACGCGTCGTATTATTTAACAGAGGTTCCTGGCGTAAATGCAGTATTAATGGGACATTCACATACTGAAGTGAAGGATGTATTTAATGGTGTTCCAGTTGTAATGCCGGGTGTTTTTGGTAGTAACTTAGGTATTATTGATATGCAATTGAAAAAGGTAAACGGAAAATGGGAAGTGCAAAAAGATCAGTCTAAGCCGCAACTTCGTCCGATTGCTGATAGTAAAGGTAATCCATTAGTAGAATCTGATCAAAAATTAGTTAATGAAATTAAAGATGAACATGAAAAGACAATCGAATATGTAAATACACATGTAGGTGAAACGAAAGCACCAATTAATAGTTATTTTTCATTAGTACAAGATGATCCTTCCGTACAAATTGTGACAAATGCGCAAAAATGGTATGTAGAACAAGAACTTAAAAAACCAGAATACGAAAAGATTAAAGATATTCCAGTTTTATCTGCAGGAGCACCATTTAAAGCAGGTGGCCGAAACGGTGCGACATATTATACGGATATTCCAGCTGGAACGTTAGCGATTAAAAACGTTGCAGATTTATACGTGTATCCAAATACGTTATATGCTGTAAAAGTAAATGGGGCACAAGTGAAAGAATGGCTTGAAATGTCTGCAGGTCAGTTTAATCAAATTGATCCAAAGAAAACAGAAGAACAGCCGTTAGTAAATATAGGCTATCCTACATATAACTTCGATATTTTAGATGGCTTAAAATACGAAATTGATGTAACACAACCGGCGAAATACGATAAAGATGGAAAAGTTGTAAATGCAAATGCTAATCGTATTGTAAATATGACATATGAAGGTAAGCTAGTAGCTGACAAGCAAGAGTTCATCGTCGCTACAAATAACTATCGTGGAAGTAGCCAAACGTTCCCAGGTGTAAGTAAAGGGGAAGTTGTATACCAATCACAAGATGAAACACGTCAAATCATTGTGAAGTATATGCAAAAAATAAAAGATATTGATCCAGCAGCTGATCAAAATTGGACATTTAAACCGATTGTTGCAGATAAATTAAATACAACATTTGATTCTTCACCAAATGCACAAAAGTATATAAAGAAAGATGGAAAGATTTCATATGTTGGACCATCTGAAAATGAATTTGCGAAATATGCAATTGATATAACGAAGAAAAATGATGATAAAGAAACTGGTGAAGGAAATCCAACGACACCGCCAACAGGTGGTGGAGAAAATCCAACAACACCGCCAACAGGTAATGGAGAAAACCCAACACCACCAACAGAAGAAGGTAATAATGGTAATGAACCAAAACAAGATGGAAACAATACTGGATCTGGACAAACTACAACAGATGATCAAAATACAAAAGAAACAACAACAACTGTAAGTGAAAATAAAGAAGCTGAAAAAGATGAACGTGATTTACCGAAAACAGGTGCAAGTATTGCTTCTACAATTGGAGCTGGTCTTGCGTTTGTTGGAGCGGGATTACTTATGTTATTTAGAAAAAAGAAAGCGAATAGATAGTAGAGAAATATAAAAAGGATTACCAATTTGGTAATCCTTTTTGTTATATTATGAAACTGGTACTGCTTTTTCTTTTTTCCATGAAAGACCGAATCCAGTAAAGCCGACGATAATGGTTACGACTGGACACGCTAAACAGAAGATTGCGTATGGCAGGTAATCGAATGTTGGAACGCTAAGAACGTTTGTTAAGAATACGCCACTTACACCCCATGGTACGAGTGGATTAATTACTGTACCAGCATCTTCTAATACTCGTGATAAATTACGACGTTCTAAACCGACTTCATCGTATTTATTAGCAAATGCTTGTCCTGTTAAAACGATGGATAAGTACTGCTCACCGAGTAAGAAGTTTACACCAATTGCAGTTGAAGCAGTAGAAATAATTAAGCGTGTACTAGTTTTTACGAAGCTAGAGATAATATTCATCAGCTGCGCTATAATACCCATTCCTTGTAATAATCCTCCCATACAAAGAGCTAGAAAAATAAGAGCAATTGACATCATCATACTTTGCAGGCCACCGCGAGATAATAAGCTATCAATATCTTTGATACCAGTTTTAGAAACGTAACCGTCTTGCATAATTTTAATTAAATCAGCTAAAGAAGTGCTAGGTTTAAAAATAAAGAGAATAATAATCCCTACCACAATTCCTGCAAGTAATGTTGGAACTGCGGGTACCTTTTTAAATGCGAATAGGAACAGTAATAAAATAGGAATCAGTGTAACGATAGAAATCGTTGTATTTTTTTCTAATGTGTTAATAAATGCTGAGAAATCAACGTTTCCATCAGATCCGCTTCCTAAAATGAAAAATGCGATAAAAGCAATAATGAAAGCTGGCACTGTTGTCCAAAGCATGTTACGAATATGTTCAAATAAATCTACACCCGTTACAGCAGGCGCTAAGTTTGTTGTATCAGATAAAGGAGACATTTTATCTCCGAAGAATGCACCAGAAATAATTGCACCAGCAATAAGAGCTGGATCGTATCCAAGGGCAGTACCCATTCCCATAAAGGCAAGTCCTACAGTTGCAGCAGTTGTAAAAGCACTACCGATACTCGTTCCAACAATTGCACAAACAACAAAAACAGTTGGAACGAAAATTTTTGGAGATACAAGTTGGAAGCCGTATACCATTAAAGTCGGAATAGTTCCAGCTGCGATCCAAACGCTAATTAATACGCCTACAAGTAAGAAGATAAATATAGATGGAATACCAGCTGAAATACTACTAATCATCCCTTTCTCCATAGTAGACCAAGAGATTCTCTTCAAGAATCCAAATGCTAATAAAAGAACGATACCAAATAAAATTGGGATGTGTGGTGAAACTTCTAATTGAATAACACTAAAACCAATACAGAAAAAGATAAAAATTGTTAAAAGAACAGACTCAATTTTTGAAACCATTGTTTTCCCCTCCTAAGTAATATGAAATAGCTCTTTTTTATATAAAATTCGCCAATATTGTATATTTCCTTCTAAAATTTAGAATTTTGTGACAAATTACCGGTAATTGTTTGTTCTTCTATATGATACGGAAAAGATTGGATAAAAAAACGTCCCTGCATATAATTATGCAGGGACGAAGAAATCGCGGTACCACCCTAGCTTGTGAAATGAATGTATCACAAAATAAAGGGTCATATGATATGCGCTTATAAAATAAAAAACGCCCCTGCAATATATGCAGGGACGAAAAATTCGCGGTACCACCCTAAATTGTGAAACTGTGTCGTTTCACCACTCTTTAGACATAACGGTCTATAACCGTCTTTCACTACTCCTCACGTTTCGTAAAAGAAGCTCCAGGGGGTAATTCATAATTCGCTCTGTACTGGTTCGCACCGACCACCAGCTCTCTGAAATCAGAAATCGAAATACTACTAAATCCTATCAACGCCGATTCATATGATGTTAGTTAAATTTTTATCATATTTTCATCTTACATGTCAATAAAAATATTAAATGTTTTTTTAGGGAAATAAAGGATAATTGTTTTTAACGCTGTAAAAATGTACGTTATAATGAATTTGAAAGGGGGAGGAAAGAGTGAAGAAAAAAATAATTCTTTTTACCACTTTATTAGTTATTGGAGGAAGTGCTGGAATTTACACAGCTTTTGCGGCTGAATCAGAGCAGTTGAAACAAAAGCAAATACAACAGTCAGAAGTGAAGAAAGTAAAAGAAATAGAAGAGAAGAAATCAATGGAAAAAGCAGCAGAAAAACTAGGAGTTTCTACTGAGGGGAAAACAAAAGAAGAGGTTACGAAAGAAGTAAATACCGCTAGATTTGAGAAGCGTCATGATTTATTAATTGAGCACGCTAAGCAACTTGGAATTGATACAGAGGGGAAAAAAGATGAAGAAATTATTTTAGAAATTGGAAAGATACAGCATGGAAAGTAGAACAACTTATCGTATGATAAGTTGTTCTTTTTTAAGAACTATTTGATTTTAAAATAATTGACAGTCATTCGGATTTAATGTTAACTATATTTATAAACAAGTTAACATTAGGGGTGACAATTGTGACAATAAATAGTAAAACGATTGAAAAATCATCTTATACATATGAAGAATTAGCAGAGAAAAATAAAGCTTACGTATGGCACCCATTTACACAAATGAAAGATTATTTAGAAGAAGATCCTGTCATTATTGAACGTGGAGAGGGAAGAAAACTATACGATGTAAATGGTAATGAATATTGGGATGGTGTTTCATCTATATGGTTAAATGTTCACGGACATCAAGTACCGGAATTAGATGAAGCAATTCGTGAGCAATTAAATAAAATTGCTCATTCTACTATGTTAGGACTTGCTAACGTTCCATCTATTTTATTAGCAGAAAAAATTATTGAGGTTGTACCAGATGGATTGAAGAAGGTATTCTATTCTGATTCAGGTTCTACCGCTGTTGAAATTGCAATTAAGATGGCTTTCCAATATTGGCAGCATAAAGGGAAAACAAAGAAACAAAGATTCGTTACATTAAAAGAAGCATATCACGGTGATACAATTGGAGCTGTTTCGGTAGGAGCAATAGACTTGTTTCACCAAGTGTATAGTTCGCTCTTATTTGATGCGATTAAAATGCCGTATCCATATACATATCGTTCTCCTTACGGAAATAATAAGGAGGAAATTGTAAAAAGCCATTTAGAAGAAATGGAAGAATTGTTGAAAGAAAAGCATGAAGAAGTAGCTGCCATCATTGTAGAGCCATTAATGCAAGGTGCTGGCGGAATGATTACAATGCCAAAAGGATATTTAAAAGGACTGCGCGATTTATGTACAAAGTACAATGTATTATTTATTACAGATGAGGTAGCGACTGGATTTGGGCGTACAGGGAAAATGTTTGCGTGTGAACATGAAAATGTGACGCCAGACATTTTAACTGCTGGGAAAGGTTTAACAGGTGGATATTTACCAATTGCAGTTACGGTAACGACAGATGAAATATATAATGCCTTCTTAGGAGAATATGAAGAACAAAAAACATTTTTCCATGGACATAGCTACACAGGTAATCCGTTAGGGTGTGCCGTAGCAATCGCGAATTTAGAGCTATATGAAAAAACAAATTTAATAGAAGAAGTGGCACATAAAACGGATTATGTGGCAGCGCAATTAGAAAAGCTCTTTGCGTATAAACATGTAGGTGATATTCGTCAGTGCGGATTAATGGTTGGTATTGAGCTTGTGAAGAATAAGGAAACGAAAGAAGCGTTTGACTGGACAGAAAGAGTCGGTGTTCAAGTATGTAAACGCGCAAGAGAGCTGGGTATGATCTTACGACCGCTCGGTAATACGATTGTATTTATGCCACCTCTTGCTTCTACAATTGAGGAGATTGATGATATGTTACGTATTTTGTATAAAGCAATCTCGGATGTTACGGAGGGAGAATAATGAGCGGTTTTTTTATAACAGCAACAGATACTGAAGTGGGGAAAACTGTCGTTGCCGGTGCATTAGCCGGTGTATTTAGAGAATTGGGATATAACATCGGAGTATATAAACCGTTGCAAAGTGGGCATGTTGCATCAAACCCTGAGGGAGATGCGGCAAGGTTAAAAGCATTATCAGGTGTGCCGACACAAGAAAATGAAATTTGCCCTTATTCTATTGAAGAACCACTTGCTCCGAGACTTGCCATGAAAAGAGCTGGAAGAGTAGTAAAGTTAAAAGAAATTACTGATTACTATAATGAACTATTAAAAGAGTTTAATAGCTTATTTGTAGAAGGGGCAGGTGGGCTTGCTGTCCCATATACAGAAGATGCTTTAGTAATTGATTTTGCAAAAGAATTACAGTTGCCTCTTATTGTAGTAGCTCGTCCTACATTAGGAACAGTAAATCATACAGTGTTAACGATTGCTTATGCAAAGGCGCATGGCTTAACCGTAGCGGGTGTCATTTTATCAGGTTGCAAAGAATGTGAAATGGAAAGAGTGCAAGAAAATAAAGAGATGATTGAAGAGCTGAGCGGGGTACCAGTTTTAGGATTATTACCATTCTTTGAAGGTGAGTTTACGAAAGAAGAAGTATTAGAATCTGCAAAAGAACATATTATGATTTCAAAATTAGAGGAGTTTATCCAAAATGAATCAAACGTGGCGGGCGCACCTTCAATGTAAATTACAACAATTACATGAGCAAGGGCAGTATCGTGATTTGCATGTAACAGAGAAGGCAGAAGAGACTTGGCTTATTCGAGATAAAAAAAGGATGTTAAATTTAGCGTCAAATAATTATTTAGGGTTAGCTGGAGATGAAAGGTTAAAAGAAGCTGCTATTGCCTGTACAAAAAGATATGGAACTGGAGCGACTGCCTCTCGTCTCGTTGTAGGAAATCATCCATTATATGAAGAGGTTGAGAGAAGCATATGTGACTGGAAAGGTACTGAAAGGGCTTTAATTGTAAATAGTGGGTATACGGCAAATATAGGTGCCATATCTTCTTTGGCCTCTCGGCACGATATTGTTTTTAGTGACAAGTTAAATCACGCAAGTATTGTTGATGGAATCATATTAAGCGGGGCAGAGCATAAAAGGTATCGTCATAATGATTTGGATCATTTAGAGAAGCTGTTGAAAATGGCTTCGCCTGAAAACAGAAAATTAATCGTAACAGATACCGTTTTTAGTATGGATGGTGATACTGCGTATTTGAGAGATTTAGTACAGCTGAAAGAGAAGTACGGGGCAATCATTATAGTCGATGAAGCACATGCGAGTGGAATATATGGAATCGGCGGAGCTGGGTTATCTCATATAGAAAAAAATCTTGCTCAAAAAATTGATATACATATGGGGACGTTTAGCAAGGCTTTAGGGTGTTATGGTGCGTATTTGACAGGTGATGAAATTTATATAGAGTATTTACAAAATATGATGAGAAGCTTTATTTTTACTACAGCTTTACCACCAAGTACGTTAGGAGCAGTGCAAAAAGCAATTGAAATTGTAAAAGAAGATAACGAAAGAAGAGAGAACCTTATAGCAAACGGAGAATACTTCAGAACTAAATTAAGGGATGCTGGTTTTGATATTGGGAATAGTTCAACTCATATTGTACCGATTGTAGTCGGTTCAAATGAACATGCTTTACGATTTAGTAAAAGGTTGCAAGAGGCAGGGATTGCGGCCATTGCAATTCGTCCGCCAACTGTGCCGGTTCATAGTTCTCGAATTCGCTTTGCAGTTACATCGCAACATACAATAGCTGATTTAAAATGGGCTATTGACCGAATTATTCACATTGCGAAAGAAGAGGAGATTTTCGTATGAACGAGCTAAAGATTATTTTTATCCCCGGATGGGGAATGGAAGAGAATATTTGGGATTTAGTACTTCCGTATTTTAAAGGATATCCTGTTCAATGCGTAGATTGGCGTAATGTGAAAGAACGAAGTGAATTTGCGGAACGAACTATAGATGTAGCGCATAACGACAACGTAATTTTAGTTGGATGGTCACTAGGAGCGTTAGCAGCAGTTGAAGCTTATAAAAAGATTCAGGCAAAAGGCATCGTATTAATTGGTGGGACTGCTAAATTTACAAATACGAGCGACTATAGTAATGGATGGAATGCTTTGCATGTAGAACGGCTGAAAAGGAATTTGGCGAGAAGGAAAGAAGATACGCTCAAGCGGTTTTATGAAAATATGTTTACGAAAGATGAGCTAAAAGGGAATAAAAACTTTGAAGACATTGTAGACCGTTTTAAAGGTGATTCTATTCAGTCTTTACAACTAGGTTTGGATTATTTAATAGAAACAGATATGAGAGAAGAACTAAAAGAAATTAAAGTACCTATACTACTTATTCACGGAGAACAGGATGTAATATGCCCATTGTCTGCGGCACGTAGTATGACGGAGAATAGCAGCAGCGAGCTGAAAGTAGTAAGTGAAGCAGGGCATGCATTATGTGTAACGAATTTTGAATATTGTGCAAATGAGATAATTCAATTTGTAGAGGGGATACGACATGATCAACAAAACGTTACTACAAAAACGGTTTAATGGGGCAGCCGTATCTTACGATCGATATGCAAATGTACAAAAAAAGATGGCACATTCATTACTTTCAATCTTAAAGGAACGATATAGTGAAACGGCATCAATACGTATTTTAGAACTGGGATGCGGGACGGGGTATGTAACAGAACAATTATCAAAGTTATTTCCGAAAGCACATATTACAGCAGTTGATTTTGCTGAAAGTATGATTGCGATTGCGCAAACTAGACAAAGTGTAAAAAATGTAACGTTTCACTGTGAAGATATTGAGCAATTACGATTAGAAGAATCATATGATGTCATTATTTCAAATGCTACATTTCAATGGTTAAATAATTTACAACAAGTGTTAAGAAATTTATTTCAACATTTGTCTATAGATGGGATATTACTCTTTTCAACGTTTGGACATGAAACATTTCAAGAATTGCATGCTTCGTTCCAACGTGCGAAAGAAGAAAGAAATATAAAAAATGAAATATCGATTGGTCAACGTTTTTATTCAAAAGATCAGTTGCTTCATATATGTAAGATAGAAACAGGGGATGTGCATGTTTCTGAAACATGTTACATAGAGAGTTTTACAGAAGTTAAGGAGTTTCTGCATTCTATTCGAAAAGTAGGAGCAACTAATAGCAATGAAGGATCATATTGTCAAAGTCCCTCACTCTTTCGTGCGATGCTACGCATATACGAAAGAGACTTCACGGGAAATGAAGGGATAATGGCAACGTATCATGCTTTATTTATACATATAACAAAAGAGGGGAAGAGATGAAATGAAACAAGTACAAACAAAAAGGGATTGGAAAAAACTTGCATACGACGTAGTGGAAGAGAAAATGATTACGAAAGAAGATGCAATAGCGATATTAGAAGCTGATGATACAGAAGTTTTAGAAATTATGAATGCAGCTTACATTATTCGCCATCATCACTTTGGTAAGAAAGTAAAATTGAATATGATTATTAATACGAAATCTGGATTATGTCCTGAAGATTGTGGATATTGCTCACAGTCTATTATTTCAGAAGCACCGATTGATAAATATGCATGGTTAACGCAGGAGAAGATTGTAGAAGGGGCACATGAAGCAATACGCCGTAAAGCAGGTACATATTGTATTGTAGCGTCTGGTCGTCGTCCGACGGATAAAGAGGTAAATCACGTAATTGGAGCAGTTAAGGAAATTCGTGAAACGACAGACTTGAAGATTTGTTGTTGTTTAGGTTTCTTAAATGAAGATCAAGCAGGACGTTTAGCGGAAGCAGGCGTGCACCGTTATAACCACAACTTAAATACACATGCAAATAATTACGATAGTATTTGTTCAACTCATACGTATGATGATCGTGTTGATACAGTTCAAAAAGCAAAACAAGCTGGTATTTCACCATGCTCTGGAGCGATTTTTGGCATGGGAGAAACAATTGAAGAGCGTGCTGAAATTGCATTTGAATTACAACGTATAGATGCAGATTCTATCCCTTGTAATTTCCTTGTTGCTGTAAAGGGGACACCTCTTGAAGGGCAAAAAGAGTTAACGCCAGTAGAATGTTTAAAAGTACTTGCAATGATGCGTTTTGTAAACCCAACAAAAGAAATTCGTATTTCAGGAGGACGTGAAATCAATTTACGTTCTGTACAGCCAATCGGTTTATTTGCAGCAAATTCTATTTTTGTCGGGGACTACTTAACGACAGCTGGACAAGAGCCGACTGCGGACTGGGGTATGATTGCAGATTTAGGATTTGAGATTGAAGAATGTGCATTATAAGATAGATGAAAAAGCAAACTTGTAAAAGAGTTTGCTTTTTTGTAAATAAAATGTAATAAATAGTTGTGAACGCTTGATACTATTGGTTTTTGAGCGAAAAAAAGAATTTTTGTGGACGAATTTTCCAAGCCCTAATTGTACATAGTAAATATGTAATTTATATTGGGTTGGAGGATTTTACATGTACAAATACATATTAGCGATTATGACTTGTTTAATTTTAATAAAAGCAATAAGTTCTGATCCAGTTAAGGCTGCCGAAAATCCTGAACAAAAAGAGATGCAACAAAGAATCGAACAACACTTTCGAACGAAAGCTGAACATTTTGGATTGAAAACGGAAGGAAAAGATTTAAAGGAAGTTAGAAAAGAAATTACTATTATAGAAGAAGCGAAAAAAAGAGAGAATGTATGGAGAACAGCACAAGCTCTTCATATAAAAACAGAAGGAAAAACGATGAATGAATTAATAAAAGATGTACAAAAAAAGGTGAAAAAATAAAAAGAGGCCGCAGCCTCTTTTTTTATGCCCATTGTTTTGATAAGTGAGCCATTTCAATTGCAGCAACAGCTGATTCATATCCTTTATTACCAGCTTTCGTACCTGCGCGTTCAATCGCTTGTTCAATTGTTTCTGTCGTTAATACGCCGAAAATAACTGGGATGTCCATTTGTAGTGATAAAGACGCAACACCTTTTGCTACTTCATTACAAACGTAATCGTAGTGCGTTGTAGCACCTCGGATTACAGTACCTAATGTAATAACAGCATCATACTTTCCGCTACTAGCCATCTTTTTAGCGATTAAAGGAATTTCAAATGCACCAGGAACCCAAGCAACATCAATATCATTTTCTTCTACACCGTGACGCTTTAATCCGTCTAAAGCGCCGCCAAGTAACTTACTTGTAATAAATTCGTTAAAACGTCCAACAACAACTCCAACTTTTAATCCTGTACCAACTAAATGACCTTCGAATACCATAATAAATCTCTCCTTTAATTATAAGTTTAGTAAGTGTCCTAATTTGTTTACTTTCGTTTGTAAATACGATTTATTCTCTTCTTTTGCCGGCATTTGCAACGGTAAACGCTCGACTACTTCTAAATCGTAACCTTGTAAGCCAGCAATTTTTCTTGGGTTATTCGTTAATAATCGTAAGCTTTGTAAACCTAAATCTTTTAATATTTGAGCACCGATACCGTAATCACGAAGATCAGCAGGGAAGCCGAGTTTTTCATTTGCTTCTACAGTATCGAATCCTTCTTCTTGTAATTTATAAGCGCGAAGCTTATTAAGAAGCCCAATGCCTCTTCCTTCTTGTCTCATATAAAGAAGAACACCTTTTCCTTCACGCTCAATTTGAGCAAGTGCTGCATGGAGTTGTGGTCCGCAATCGCAGCGATGTGAACCGAATACATCTCCTGTTAAGCATTCAGAATGAACACGTACAAGTACCGGTTCACCTGTTGAAATATCACCTTTTACAAGTGCGATATGTTCTTTCGTATCTAATGAGTTAGAATAGCCAATTGCGTGGAAAGTACCGAAATCTGTAGGTAATGTAATTTCCACTTCTCTCGTCACAAGTGTTTCATGATGGCGGCGATAAGCAATTAAATCTTCTATTGTAATCATTTTTATATCAAATTGTTTTGCACATTCTATTAAATCAGGTACACGTGCCATCGTGCCGTCCTCATTTATAATTTCGCAAATAACTCCAGCTGGTTCGGCACCGCATAGCTTTGCTAAATCAACAGCAGCTTCTGTATGACCTGCACGACGCAGGACACCGCCTTCTTTCGCAATTAATGGAAAGATATGTCCAGGTCGATTGAAATCAGCGCCTTTTGATGCGGGGTTTAACAATTCTTGTATCGTAGTTGCACGTTCGTGAGCGCTAATCCCTGTTGTTGTAGAGACATGGTCAATGCTCACTGTAAACGCAGTATGATGTGAATCTGTATTATGAGATACCATTGGTTCTAATTGTAGACGTTCTGCGTACCCTTCCGTAATCGGTACACAAACGAGACCACGGCCATGTGTAATCATAAAATTAATTGTTTCTGGTGTAATGTACTCTGCTAAAGCAATAAAATCGCCTTCATTTTCTCGGTTTTCATCATCACATACGATAACGACTTTACCTTGTTTTAAATCTTCTAGAGCTTCTTCAATACGATGAAACATTGTGCTTCCCCCTTATAGAAATCCGTTTTCTTGTAAAAAGCTTTCAGTCATTGAACCTACTCGTTTTGTAGGTTTAGTAATAAAGCGTTCGATATATTTACCAATCATGTCACACTCAATGTTTACGATATCTCCGGCATTTTTTTCTCCAATGACAGACTCGCTTACTGTGTGCGGGATGAGCGAAATCGTTATGGAAGATTCGTCTATATCAAATATCGTTAAACTCGTTCCATCAACAGCAATGGACCCTTTCTGCAAACAATAGCGCAGCAGTTCATCAGAAATTGCTATTTTGTAATAGACGGCATTGTAATGTTGTTTTTTATTTAAAATCGTTCCGATGCCATCAATATGTCCTGAAACGAAATGTCCACCGAATCGTCCATTTGCAGCCATTGCTCGCTCTAAATTTACTTTAGAGTGCGGTTTAAGCATGCGAAGTGATGTCGACTGCATCGTTTCAGGCATTGCATCAACTGTAAATGAAGTAGTTGTAAAGTTTGTTACAGTTAAGCAAATACCGTTAACCGCGATACTATCACCTAAGTGAACATCTGATAAAATTTTCTTTGCATGAATCGTTAATTTCATCGCTTCTCCGCTTTGTTGCATGTTTGCTATCGTTCCTAATTCTTCTACAATTCCTGTAAACATTTCGTCACCTCGTTTCGGGCATTCGCAACGATTTTTATATCATCACCAATTTGTTTCATCTCTTGAATTTTCAAGGAAAGCGCATCTTGTAATTTTGAAAAACCATTTCCTCCAAATAAAGTAGGAGCATCTTTCCCACCAATTAATTTCGGGCTTATATAGGTTACAATTTCATTAAAATTGTTTGTTTTTAAGAAACTTGCATGAATCGATTGGCCACCTTCAACGAATAGAGAAAGAATTTGTTTCTCTCCAAGAAAGGAAAGAAGGTCCTCGATTTCTATATGCTTCGTTTCCATTTGGAATATAGCTATATTTTTAGATTCATAAGAAGATATCTTCTCTTTCTTTACATCCTTACCGACAATAATCCATGTCGGTGCTAAACCATCTGTTATAACATGAGAAGATGGTGGCGTTCGTAAATGGGTATCTAAAACAACGCGAATAGGATGTTTCCCACCATTTGGAATTCTTGTTGTTAAATGAGGATTATCAGCTATAACTGTATTCACTCCAACAAGAATTGCATCATGTGTATGGCGATATTGGTGAACATCAGCACGTGCTTCTTCACCTGTAATCCACTTACTTTCACCAGTTACAGTTGCTGTTTTTCCATCTAAGCTCATCGCTGTTTTGATTGTTACAAAAGGGCGTTTCGTTTTCATGTAGTGAAAAAAGTAGCGATTTAATAAAACTGCTTCTGCTTCAAGAACACCGGTAGTTACTTCAATTCTAGCTTCCTCTAATCTTCTTTTTCCGTTACCAGAAACGAGCGGATTACAATCGAGAGTAGCAATTACAACACGCTTAACTCCTTTTTCGATGAGCAATTCACAGCAAGGTGGTGTTTTTCCAAAGTGGCTACACGGTTCCAGTGTTACATAAACGGTAGCGTCTTTGGCGTTCTGACCAGCCATTTGAAGGGCATGAACTTCTGCGTGTTCTTCACCAGCTCGTAAATGAGCGCCCATACCAACGATGTTTCCATCTTTTACAACAACAGCACCAACCATAGGATTTGGACTTGTTTGTCCTGATGTTCCTTCTGCTAACTGCAGGGCAATCCTCATATATTCTTGATCTGTCATTTTCTTCACCTCTCCAAAAAAAATCAAAAAACCCCAAGGATTTAATATCCTTGGGGTTTGGGAGACGTGATTTCTAGAAATATAGTTTGAATACGAAAGCATAGGAAAGAAACCTAACGATAATTGATATTTCTGCATAAGGAAAAAACCTAGCAAAATATCGAATTTTTAAACGCTAGTTGTCTCTTTTTATTTCAGTATAAAAAATAAGTATAGAAAATTAAACATATATAAAGAATCAAAATGAATCTTTAAAAATATGCATACTGAAATAAAAGTGTATTCACTATATAAAAAACTAGAAACATATCCTTCTCCCATCCAGACTATACTGTCGGCCCTAGAGTTTCACTAGATCCACCGTTTTCGAGTTGAAAACGGGTCACGGACTTAGAAGTTTTCACTTCATCACCGCCGGTTGGGAATTTCACCCGACCCCGAAGGATGCTGTTTGCTCAAATTATAGCACAAAAAAAATAAAAGGCTAGTAAAAAATATTCGAATGTGAAGAATTGTGTGAAAATATATGCAGGCTGGAATGGAAATAAAAGTATTAGAAATGTTGTAAAGAGAAGGGATATAACGGAGTTGCTAAAAAGAAAAAACATGCACAAAAAAATGTGCATGTCACATGTAAAATTATTCTGCCTCTGGTGCTCTAACAACAGACTCGAATTTACCTTTATGCGAAGCGTCGCAATAAGGCATATTTTTTGATAAACCACAACGGCATAAAGAAAATGCCGGTTTTGCTGGGAATGCATTCCCTTGTGAGTCGACTAATTCCACGTCCCCTGTAACGCGAAAAGAGCCATTATCATTTACTTTAATTTGTACTTTTGCCAACGTTATCCCTCCTTCCCAAACGCTTAATTTCATCATATAATCAAGGGAAGTGCTTGGCAATATAAAGTGAAACTTTAATTAGTGGGGGAGGCATCCCCCACTAATTATTAGTTGAACCAATCGGGCTTTTAGGGGCAGTTAATCTCCCACCTAACTTCTTTGTTTCAGCCGAATTTTGAGGTGGGAGTTTTACTGCCCGCAAATAGCGGAGAAAAAAGAGCACTTTGTTTGAGAAAGAAGAGAGTGTTATAATAGTTTTCATAACTGACTAGAGTAAGGTGACGAGAGATGGATAAACAATTACATACATTACGAAACATTGCAAATGAGCGCACGTGGGCATCATTTTTGAATGATAATCATCCATATAGTTTGTTACATTGGTCCATTGCAGGTGTAGGGCAAGAGGCAAAGGATGTTTGGTTACTTCAAGATGAAGTAACATTTCAAACGACAGAATTCCCAACGTTAGATGATGCAATGCAATGGATTTCTGAAAATATGGAACAAGTTACAGACGTTTTAGCGCAATAAAAAACAGGCTTATGCAAGCCTGTTTTTTGTTTCTTTCACATATGTGTTTAAAAATTGATCGACGGCTGCTTCGTACTCTTCTTTATTTTCGTTATAAGAGCAAGCGTGTGCACCGTGTTCTGCAATATAAAGCTGCTTATTATTTTCTTTCGCTTCATATAACGCTTTTGTCATATCAGCTAAAATATAGTCGTCATCTTTACTATGAATAAAGAGAACGGGATTGTTAATGTTTTTTATACAGTCGATTGGTGAAACTTCACGAATTGTATAACCGTCACGAACTTTCAAAAATGCGTTTGCTAAAGGTAATAAAGGCCATTTTGGTAAATGGAATTCAACCTTTAAACGGTGCTGTAATTGTCCGTGAAAATCAGAGAAAGGACAATCTGCAATATAGAAATCAGCACCATCTTCTACAAGTCCTGCGTATTGAAGAAGTGTTGCAGCTCCCATAGATTCACCATGAATACCAAGTGTAATATTGGTGCCAAAACGGTTTTTTAGCCAGTCAACTACGGATTTTAAATCATGTTTTTCATAGTATCCATAGCTTGTTGTTTTTCCGCCAGTTTTACCATGACGACGATGATCGTAAATGAGGACGTTATATCCTCTTTTTAAGAATAAGTTTGCATATTTTACAGAGTTTATTTTATTTACAGTTACACCGTGGCAAAAAACCATAAACTTATTGGTGGAATGACCAGCAGGAATGTAATATCCGTGAAGGTCGTATCCAAATTGTGAAGGGATATGAATTTCTTCTTTATGAAGAGCATCAAAATCCTCTATACGAAAATGTTTTTTCGTTTCTCTTTCGAGTACTTCTTCCTCTGTTTTTTTCTTTAAGTACATCACTTTATTTGTAAAGAAAATCCCAAGGGCAGTTATTGCACCTAGTATAGTAAACAATGCTGCAAAAAAACGTTTCATACTTTACCTCATCCTCCAAATACCGTTACATGTGATACACTTATATTGTATCACAATGATATAAAAGGGGAGAAATAGGAAATGGTGCATATACAAAAAATTACGCCAGCGATGAAAGAAACAATCCGAATGTTCATGTGTGAGAACTGGGGAAGTTCATTGATGGTTTCACGTGGTAAGGGGCATCAATTAGAAGAGTTGCCAGGGTTTGTTGCGCTCTCAGATGACAGAATAATCGGAATTATAACGTATGAAGTGACCAGAAATATGTGCGAAATTGTATCGCTAGATAGCTTTGAAGAAAGAAAGGGGATAGGGACGAAACTTGTGGATTGTGTATTACAAGTTGCAGAAGAAGAACGGTGCAGACAGGTTTGGCTTATTACAACAAATGATAATATGAATGCGTTACGATTTTACCAAAAACGTAATTTTGTAATGACTAATTTATATGTGAATGCGGTAGAGGAGGCACGAAAAATAAAGAAAGAAATTCCATGTATTGGATATGATAATATCCCAATTTTACATGAAATTCAGTTGGAGTATCGTTTAGTGAAATGATGTAACAATTTTCAGAAATATGAGTTATTAATCTTGACGGATAGTTTAATTTAGGTTACCGTAAAATTGTAATCTATTACCATATTAAGGGGTGACGATGTGGCAACTATACGTGATGTTGCAAAATTGGCAGGTGTTTCAGTCGCAACCGTTTCACGAGTTATTAATGAAAAAGGATACGTTCATGAGGACACAGTAAAACAAGTAAAGGAAGCAATTGAAGAATTACGTTATAGGCCAAACAGTGCAGCGAAGCCACTATTTAAAGAGGATTCAACGATAATTGCATTACTTGTAGATAATTTATGTAACCAATCAAACATCACTTTGCTACATTGTATTGAGGAAATAGCATATAAAGAAGGTTATCAAATCATTATTTGTAATATAGAGAATAAAGATAGATACATACATATGCTGAAGCAAAATAACATTGCAGGTGTTATTTTGACAAGAGCAGTTTTTAAAAGTGTAGGAAAAATTCCATTTCCGTTTGTTGTGATCGATGAGCAACAATCACATGGAAATTATTATGAAAGTGGACAGAGAGCTGTTTCTGTATTAAAAGAGAAAGGGTGTCACTTTCTTGCATATTTCGGTGAGGGAGAAGAAAGTGCAGAAATGGAAGATCATATAGCAGGGTTTTTAGACGCTGTTTGGGATGAAGGAATCTCTTATCGAGAAGAATGTGTACAAGGGTATACAAATAAACAATTTATTACATTATTGCAAAACAATCCGTATGTAGATGGAATTGTAGCCTCAAGTGATCAGATTGCTATTGAGTTAATTCGGTCAGCGAGATTTCTAAATATACATATACCAGATAAATTAAAAATTGTTGGACCGAATGGGAGTATAGAGTGTGAATGGATAGGTTCATCACTACCGACAATTGAAAACTATGTCAAAGATAACGGAAAAGTAGCTTTTCAACAATTAAAAGGAAAAATAAAAAAGTAAAAGGTGCGTTTTATACGCACCTTTTTATAATGTAATTGCGGCAATAAAGCCAAATATAAGTAACGGTATATTGTAATGTAGAAAAGTGGGTACACATGTATCCCATATATGATGGTGCTGACCATCAGCATTTAAACCGGATGTTGGTCCAAGGGTACTATCCGATGCTGGAGATCCTGCGTCACCTAGTGCTCCGGCTGTACCGATAATTGCAATTGTGGCCATTGGACTAAATCCAAGCTGAATGCAAAGAGGTACAAAAATGGTTGTTAAGATAGGGATGGTTGAAAAGGATGAACCAATTCCCATCGTAACGAGAAGTCCAATAACGAGCATAAGAAATGCAGCGAGTGGTTTGTTATTTCCGATTATATGTGCACTCGTTTGCACTAGAGATTCAACATGTCCTGTTTTTCGAAGAACAGCGCCGAATCCAGCGGCAGCAATCATAACAAAGCCAATAAAGGACATCATACGCATTCCGCTTGTTAATATCGCATCTGCTTCTTTAAGTGGTAGACTGCCACTAACTGATAAGACGATAATACCTGCTAAAGCACCGAAAATCATTGATTCTGTTGTTAATTGAACAGTTAATGTAGCAATGATAGATAATAACCCGAAAGTAATGCTACGTTTTGTATAGGGAACGATTTCATTTTCGGTAGTATGAATTTGTTCTGTTTCATACGTACGAGGTTTTCGGTACGTAATGAATACCGCTACACATAATCCAATAATCATACCGATTGCTGGAATAGTCATTGCTTTTGGAATAAGTGCGACATCAAATGTAAGACCGCTTTGCGCAGCGTTGGTTTGCAATACGTCATGATAAATTTTTCCGAACCCTGCAGGGATCCACATATAAGGAGTAATCAATCCAAATGTAATAATACATGTGACAAGTCTGCGATCCACTTTCAGCTCAGTTAATACTTTTAAAAGTGCTGGAATTAAGATGGGGATGAAAGCAATGTGAACAGGAATCACATTTTGTGAGAAACAAGCCATCATTAAAATAATGAATAAAATAAGTACCTTAGAATAAACTTGTTTTTTCGTGTCTTGTTCATTGCCAATCCATTTTAATGCAGTTTGAATCATAGCATCTGGAAGTCCTGTTTTGGAAAGGGAAATAGCGAAACCACCAAGCATTGCATAACTTAAAGCGATTGGAGCACTGTTTCCAAGACCAGTTGTAAAAGTGTTAATCGTTTCTGAAATACCGAGTCCGCCGATAAGTCCGCCTGTTAAAGCTCCAACAATGATGGCGACAATGACCTGGACACGTAACAAACTAAGCAATAGCATAATTGCTACTGCGACGAGTACAGCGTTCATAATAAATGTAATCTCCCTAAATTTTTATTCTGTTAAGACAAGTACATATGAAACATTTTGCTATGTTTATACATACTTGCGACATATTATTATAAAATGTTTTCTATGAAATGTAAAAGAGCCTTTTGTGACTAATGCTGAAAAGCTAGCTCTTGTTTAATTGATTGCAAAGAATTGGCGAATAATTCTGGTTCTTCTAGATCAGGAGAATGTGCTGAGTTTGGGAACCAAATCATCTTTTTTATAGGCGCTTCAATAATATCGCAATATTCCTGAACGAGTGCATAAGGAGTTTGATAATCATAGCGACCAGAACAAAAATAAACTGGAATAGATAAACTTGAGATAGAAGAAAAGAAATCGATTGTCAGCATTTCTTCCCATAAAACGCCAGATTTTAAATTTCCTGCGAGAAACTTGAACCAATCTAATAGCGTGTACTCAGGAGAAAAGAAACCTTTTCGTATGAAAGAAAAGGAAGATCCATTTTGGATTGCGCCTCCGAATGTGCCAAGCCACTTTCTTTGAATAATGAGACGTCTCGTATCTAAAAATGGTGGCTTTCCTAATTTTAAAAGGGAAGCTAATGCTTTTTTATGATTATGTTTTTTTGCAGAACGAATTAAATGTTGATATAGCAATTCTTCATTTTGTTTCATATGTACAATTTGCCCAATACCGATGTAAGCCTCAATATACTTTGGATATTGATGTGCTATGTTAAGCCCAATAATACTTCCCCAAGAATGACCAGCGAGAAATAGTTTTTGTTTGTTGAACCTTTTAAGTACATATTGAATCACTTCTTTTGCATCGGAAACGAATTGTTCGATTGTGAAATTTGCTCCGAAATCTTTCAGTGAAAAGGATTTACCAGCCCCGCGCTGATCCCAATTAATAACAATAAATTGCTTCTCTAATTCTTTTTGAAAATGGCGAATAAATCCGATTTGTGCCATCCCAGGTCCGCCGTGACAGCATAATAAAATAGGTTGCTCTACGTTTTGTCCACGCATAAGGAGAGTTTGTTTTCGATTATTAATCATAACGCTTTCTATCGTAGCGATACTGTTAGGAATGAGTTGTTTGTTTTCATTATAGAACTGAGGGGTGTAGCTACGAAAAAGCATATTGAAAACCTCCTTTTGTGAAATCGTATGAATCGCACAGGCTATTCATTTTGCATATACTGTTAGAAAATCATTGTAACATACCATACTAGTGTCATTTCAACACGGGAGGAGGGAAATTGTGACGATTGGAGAAATTATAGATGGTTTAAATAGACGTGAACCCATCGCTATTATAGCAAAACGTCTTGAAATAAGCCCGTATACATTATCGAAGAAATTAAGATTGATTGGATACGAATATGATGGAGAGCAGAAGAAACGTATTTTTGTAGGAGATGGAGAAGAACCACGTCACTTACAACTCCAAGAAGCGACCGCCCTTCAATATGAGAAAACAGATTATCAATTGTTAATTTATGAGCAATTACAAAGCATTTATGAATTATTAAGAAAAAGAGAAGAAGTAATTGTACCAATTATGAGTAAAAGTACAGAGAAGAAGAGACGAACCTTTTCTATTAATACAGAAATATTATCACAATTGGACCTTATATCAGAATCGAAAGGAATTCAAAAATCTAAACTTGTAGAAGAGGCGTTGCACCAATTTTTACAGCAATATGAAGTTGACAAAACATCACATTTTGATAACTAAAGAAAAGGATACTATGTTCATTGGAAGAACGAGTATCCTTTTTATGATGTATATTACGTATAAAATAGAGGATCAGTATAAATCCTTTATGGCGTGAAAAATGAAATTTATTATTAGAGAAACACTTAATTTACTTTTTGAATTCTTCCATCAATAACTGGCTGAATTGGTTCTTTTAATTGTTTTACGTAATCGACTAACGCTTCAAAGTCGTTTGGACCAGTTTCTGCATTTTTACCATTTTTAAATGATACGAATCCGTCACCGCCAGAAGCTAAGAAGGCATTTGCAACTACGCTATACATTTTAGATGGAGATAATTCTTCTCCGTTTGTTAAACGTATATTTGTAACTTTTTCACCGTTTGGTTTATTTGCATCCCACGTATATTGAATACCTGAAATTTGAAGCATTCTTGTTGTTCCTTTTTGCCATTGCTGATTTAAAATATCGCGAATGTCTTGACCTGTTAAATCTACTTTAATTAATTGATTTCCAAAAGGTTGAATGCCGTATAACTCACCCCACGTAATATCACCAGCATCTAAGTCATTACGAATGCCACCAGGATTCATGAGGGCGATTTGAGTTTGCATCGTTTGACGCTGAGCATCGGCAACTAAATTTCCAAGAGTGGACTCACCAGCATCATTTTGTTTGCGGTCGATAGGTGCTGTAGATTTTCCGACTACTTCATTTACAAGTGGTGCAATTTTTTCTTTATATTGATCTAGTTTTTTCTTTACTTGTTTATCAGGTTCTACACCTTCATGATAGGTTGTAACAACTTCAGCTTTTTTCTTTACAATATCCTTTGTTTTACGATCAATTGTTACATCCACGTCTGAGAAAGCCGTTCCGTATGAATTTGCTTGGACAATTAGTTTATTATTTACTGTACCATTTACATACGTATGACTATGTCCACCGAAAATAACATCAACTTCTGGGTCTGTTTCATTTGCAATTCGAGTAAGATCGCCATTTGTTACCCCAGACTCATCGGTTGTTCCACCGACATGAGCAAGAACGACGATAGATTTAACGCCGAGACGTTTTAATTGTTGTGTTGATTTATTAATTGCTTCTACTTCATCAGTAATTTGTACATTGTTAAGCATCGTAGGCATAACGACATTTGGTGTATCAGTTGTAACAACCCCAATGAATCCTACAGGAACACCATCTACCATTTTTACAGTAAACGGTGGTAAAAATAAGCGGCCAGTTGATTTGTTGTAGAAGTTAGCAGCTACATAGGGGAAGTTAGCCCCTTTGAAATTCCCTGTTTTTTCATGATATCCACCGTAAATGAGGCGTTGCATTTCATCAATACCTTCATCAAATTCATGGTTTCCGATTGTACCGACATCAAATTTTAAGTCATTTAAAAATTCAATTGTCGGTTCATCTTGTAATAATGCTGAAACTGGTGGACTAGCTCCGACGATATCACCAGCATGTACGAGAAGTGTATTAGGGTTTTGTTTTTTACGTTCTTTTAAATAAGTAGCTAAGTAATCAGCGCCACCAGCTTCTTTATTATTGATTTTTTTAACAGTATCTAGTTGTCCATGGAAATCATTAATACCAAGCATTTGTACGTCTATGTAGCGGTTTTGTTCAGCTGGATTCTGAGATGGGGGAGCGGCAAATACGCTTGAAAAAGTAATGGTGCTTAAAACAGCAACGGCAGGAATAATTTTTTTCCACATAATATAATTCTCCTTTTTTTATAATCTGACATCATACGACATAATTTTAATAGATTCATAGGATTATAGCTACATAAAAATTTAGTATTTTCGAAAAATTAACATATTTACAAAAAGTGAATAATAGAGTGAAGACCTTTTTTTATTGTCGATTTCATCGTGTATCTACTATAATGGAGAAAAAAGTAAAAGGTGAGTAGCATGAAGAAAAAGAAACAAAGACAAATACAAAGACAATCACAAGTGAATCAACCGAAGAAAGAAACACTTACATTAGGCGATCAATTAAATGATTCACTCATGCAACAATTAAAGAGTAAGAAGAAAGAGTTGCAAGTGAGGGAAGAGGAAAAAGAGGCAGCTGAACTGGAAAGAAAGCGCCAAGAACAAAAAGAACGTGAAAAGAATAAATCATTTGAAGAACTGCTAAGTGAAAGTAACCTTACTTGGAAAGACTTTAAATAATAAAAAATGATCAGTGGTATTTCACTGATCATTTTTTGACGAGCTTGTAAGAAAAGGGGAGTTAGAATGAGAAAAATTATCGTTGTTCCACATGAAAACCATTGGAGTGAAAAATTTCAAATGGAGGCTGAAAGATTAAAAACAGCGATGCCAGAAACGGTGAAAATTCATCATATTGGAAGTACGTCAGTGCCCGGACTGGCAGCTAAACCTATTATTGATATGATCATGGAAGTAGAAAATATCGAAAGAGTAGATGGGTGGAATGAACGATTTATAGAGCTTGGTTACATCGTAAAAGGGGAAAATGGTATTTCAAGACGCCGATATTTTATTCATGGAACTGAAGAAAAACGTTCGTATCATTTACACGTGTTTGAAAAAGGAAATCCAGAGATTGTAAGGCATTTAGCGTTTCGTGATTATATGATGGCTCATTGTGAAGAAGCAGAGGCATATGCAACCTTAAAGAGAGAATTAGCCGAAAAGTATACATATGATGGCACGTTATATACGGAAGGGAAAAATGAGTTTGTGCGCAATGTGGATGAAAAAGCGAAAGAATGGAGAGAAAATAACTTAAATGAATGAGTTCACGTTATTTTTTAGCTATATAAAAGTGTTATGTAAACTGTACGTATGTTTTGACTTTTGGGATGAATCTTGTTGAAATAAAGTTGTGGCTTATAAAAAATGTAACAATGAAAGGGAGACGACTGTGCATATTCCAACAACTACACTTCATAATGGCGTGAAAATGCCGATGATTGGTCTAGGCGTATATAAAGCGAAAGAAGGAGACGAAGTAAAGCAAGCAGTAAAAACAGCGTTAGAAGTTGGATACCGTTCGATTGATACAGCAACTGTATATGAAAATGAAAGCGGTGTCGGAGAGGCGATACGTGAATCAGGAATTCCAAGAGAAGATATATTTATAACAACAAAAGTATGGAACGACGATCAAGGATATGAGGAGACACTCGAGGCGTTTGAAAAGAGTTTGAAAAAATTACAAATGGACTATGTAGATTTATATTTAATACATTGGCCGGTAAGAGGGAAGTATGTTGATACGTACCGAGCTTTGGAGAAATTGTATGAAGAAGGTAAAGTGCGCGCGATTGGTGTTTCTAATTTTCATAAACATCATTTAGAACTATTATTACCAAATTGCAAAGTGAAGCCGATGGTAAACCAAGTGGAACTTCATCCGATGTTGACGCAATTTGAGTTGCGCAATTATTGTCAAGATGAGCAAATTCAAATGGAAGCATGGAGTCCGTTAATGAGGGGCGGAGAAGTATTCCAGCATCCAATCATTCAGGCTATTGCTAACAAATATGAAAAAACACCTGCACAAGTTATATTAAGGTGGGATATTCAAAGCGGAATTGTTACAATTCCTAAATCTGTTACACCATCTCGTATTGAAGAAAACTTTACTATTTTTGATTTTGCACTAACTGAAGAAGAGATACGTCAAATTAACACGTTGAATCGTGATTTACATGTAGGAACGAATCCTGATAAATATGATACGTTATAAAAAAGACTGTCTCCTAATACTGGAGACAGTCTTCTGTTTATCGGTAATTCGATATTTTTAACGATGCAAAGCATATGTGTCATATTTAACAATCTTTTGAAGTTGTATATATTCTTCTTTCGTTAAAGGTAACTGTTGGCTAGCTCGTATATTTTCCTGTAATTGTTGAAGCGAGCTTGCACCGGGTATAACAGCTGCAACAGTCTTACTATGTAAGCAATATTGAATAGCTGTTCCTGTTAAAGAGCGTTCTCCAATCGTTTCTTTTACACTCGCTAGAGTTGTATGTAATTCATCGTAAGAATAAGAGAGATAATCCTTTTCCTTTACTCTTTCTATTTTTTTTGCATTGTTGTCAGTTAAAATTCCTTTTGCAAGTGGTCCGCGGGCAATGACGCTAATTTGGTGTTCATTCAGAAGGGGGAACCATTCTTCTGGACGACGATTTAAAAGGCTATATTCCATTAGTACACTAACGATGTTTGAGCGTTTTGCATACTCACGAACGACATTTGGGCGTATAGAAGAAATACCGTAATGGCGAATAATACCTTCCTTTTTCAATTCTTCAAAAGCTTCAATTGTTTCATCTATTGGATCTTCAGTCGTTCCGCCATGAAGTTGGTAAAGATCAATATAATCAGTTTGAAGTCTACGTAAACTTTCCTTTACTTCAGTTTTTATGTAAGCTTTAGAAGGATCCCAAGACCAGCCATTTTTTTCTTCTGTCCAACGATTTCCAACTTTCGTTGTAAGAACAATTTGGTCTCTTCTTCCCTTCAAGGCTTTTCCAACAAATTCTTCATTTAATCCGTAATCATATAAATCTGCTGTATCAAAAAAATTAATTCCTAAATCGATTGCTTCATCGATAATACGCATAGCTTCTGTTTCAGATGTACCGAGAGACATACAGCCAAGGCCCATTTCTGTAACAAACAAATCTGAGTTTCCTAATTGACGTTTTTTCATAGGTCAACCTCCTTACCTTTATTGTACGAGAGGGAAAAGAGGTTGACAAACGTTTACTTTTCGTTTCGCATTAACTGCCCGTAAAAGCATGATTAATGTTTCACTTTATTTGCTGTAATCCACTCTTGTACAGTTGTATACTCTTTGCTATATTGCTTTAGCTTATGGCGAATTTGCCATGCTTTTCCGACTAAAGTGACGCGATTTGGTAAAATATAAACTTTCATTTCTATCACGCTCCTTTCAATGTGGTAAAATGTATGAGGAAAGAATAGGAAATAGAACAGGGAGATGAAGTAGTATGAGTAATCTTGCAGAGAGAACAGTAAAAACTGAGCCGATTTTTGATGGTAGAGTTATAAAAGTTCGTGTTGATGATGTAGTATTACCAAATGGAGCAATGAGTAAACGTGAAATTGTAAATCACCCTGGTGCAGTTGCTATTATTGCTATTACTGATGAGGGGAAAATTGTGCTTGTTGAGCAGTATCGTAAAGCGCTTGAAAAGGCGATTATAGAAATTCCAGCTGGTAAGTTAGAACCTGGTGAAAAACCTGAGGTAACAGCAGTTCGTGAATTAGAAGAGGAAACAGGATATGTATGTGAAAATATGGAGCTCATTACTTCTTTTTATACATCTCCAGGATTCGCAGATGAAATTTTATATGTATATAAAGCGACAGGTTTGACAAAAAAAGAAAATAAAGCTGAGTTAGATGAAGATGAGTTTGTGGAATTAATGGAAGTATCGTTAGAAGAAGCGATTACTCTTATGAAAGATCTTCGTATTCATGATGCGAAGACGATGTTTGCAGTACAATATTTACAACTACAAAAATAAACACTCGCCAAAGGCGAGTGTTTTTTAATTGATTTTTGCATATACACGTGCATCACGTAAGCTACCATCTGGTGCTAGGAAATCATTTTCCATTGTACCTTCTAGAATGAATTCTAGACGTTCTGCTAAGCTACATGCATTTATATTTGTTGCATCAGTACGAATTTCAATTCTTCTAGCGCCTAGTTTATCAAAGGCGAACTGAATTGCACCTTTAACAGCTTCGGTCATATAGCCTTGTTTTGTATAGGCACTATGTAGCCAGAAGTGAAGTGAAAACTTTGGAATATCCCAGTTTTCAGGCTTTAGTGTAATTGCTCCGATGAATGTACCAGATACTTTATCGTATAAGTGAAAATCAAGTGTTTCACGAAGTAAAAACTGTCCGTGAGCTTCGCGAACAATTTCTTCAGCACTCTCTTCTGTTTCAGCGTTAATTGGTATCCACGGTACTAAGTCTTCTAGAGAAGCTTGGATTGCTTCATATACTTCTGCACCATCACCTGGAAATGGTTTACGAACTTGCAAGCGTTCAGTTTGAAATAATGTTGGAAAATCTAATAATAATGGTTTCAAGAGAAATCCCTCCTATTCTCTACTTTTTAGTTTAGCAAAGTAGAGCGGAATTTCAATGTTAATTCGTCATACTTTTTTCTTTCTTTCATACATTTTTAATAAGAGTGTGAACGGAGGGAAGAAAAATGTGGCGAAAAAATTGGCAAGACCGTGTAATGTCTCACATACAGGAAAACTCTTCATTATATATATTTAACGCCGTTTTATTATTGATGGGAGTAATATTCGGAGCTATTCTGGTGAATAGTTTACAAATCAATCAAAAACAAGATTTATCATTTTACTTACAACGTTTTTTTGGACAAGTCTCTAAAGGAGAATTTGCCATTGCGGGCGAAATGTTTCGAGAAAGTTACTTTTCGCAATTAAAATACATCGGATTTATTTGGATTTTAGGGATTTCAATTATTGGATTACCACTTATTTTTATTTTATTATTTGTAAAAGGAGTTGTCGTTGGATTTACAGTTGGTTTTTTAGTAAGTCAGCATGGATGGAATGGACTATTATTAGCATTTGTATCTGTTTTGCCACAAAATTTAATTATCATTCCAGTCTTTCTCGTTATGACAACTATTGCTGCAAGTTTTTCTTTACGGATGATTAGGCATCAATTTATTAGAAAAATAACCGAGCCACTATTACCATTATTAATCCGTTATACATGCTTCTTTCTCGTAATTGGAGTGGTGTTAGCACTTGCTTCTAGTGTGGAGGCTTACGCATCACCAGTTTTAATGAAAGAAGTCGTTGAGGCTATTAATAAAAAATAAATACTTTTTGAGAATAATTATCAATTTGTTTTTATTGTTTTTTTCTTTTGACAGAAGCCCTTCTTCTGATATAATGGTGTAAGAGTGGCGAGGAGGGAGTAGTACCGAATGGAAGAAAGAATTGAACGAATTAAGAAGCAATTACATGCAGCGAGCTACAAATTAACACCGCAACGTGAAGCAACAGTTCGTGTGCTGCTAGAAAATGAAGAAGATCATTTAAGCGCAGAAGATGTTTACCTCCTTGTAAAAGAAAAGTCGCCAGAGATCGGATTAGCAACCGTCTATCGAACTTTAGAACTATTATCTGAGTTAAAAGTTGTCGATAAGATTAACTTCGGAGACGGTGTTTCACGCTATGACTTACGCCAAGAAGGTGCGCAGCGTTTCCACCATCATTTGATTTGTACACAATGTGGTGCTGTACAAGAAATACAAGAAGATTTACTTGGTGAAGTGGAAAGGAAAGTAGAACGAGACTGGAGCTTTAAGGTGAAAGATCATCGTTTAACATTCCATGGGATTTGTAAAAATTGTCAAGAAAATGAAACGGATGAAAAATAACCTTTTCCTATTTATCTAGGAAGAGGTTTTTTATTTGAATAAGGTATAAATTGGTGAAAGCTTGGCATATGTTGTAATAACTTATATTTTGGAGGAATTTACAATGCGCCGAGCTTTAAAATTAACTTTTGATGGAATAAAAGTATTTTTATTATTTACAAGTTGTACGATTTTGTTTTATTTCGCTATACTATGGATAAATGAAGAATATGAAAGCTATCATCGTTATGAAAAACCTAAAGAAGAGACTGTAGAAAAAGTATCAGGGAATGAAGAACCGGCAAAGGATGCTTTCGTAAATAGAATGATGTTTTTCTATGAAAATGGGGAGTAGTGTAGAGTGGAAGATCAATTAAAAGATTTTATTCATTATATGGTTGTCGAAAAAGGATTAGCAAAGAATACAGTAGTATCTTATGAACGGGATTTAAAAAGCTACGTAAAGTATTTGCAAAATGTGGAACAGACGAAAACTTTTCATGAAGTGACCCGTTTACATATTGTTAATTTTTTGCAGTATTTAAAAGAGAACGGAAAATCTTCGAAAACATTGGCGCGTCATATCGCATCAATTCGTTCGTTCCACCAATTTTTACTTCGTGAACGAGCGGTAGAACACGACCCATCCGTACATATTGAAACGCCACAAGGGGAACGGAAATTACCAAAAGTATTATCAGTTGATGAAGTAGAGGCGTTACTTCAAACACCAAAAATGACAAGTGCTTTTGGGATTCGTGATAAGGCGATGCTAGAGTTACTGTATGCGACAGGACTTCGTGTTTCAGAATTGATTGCACTCAATTTAGAAGATGTACATTTAACGATGGGATTTGTTCGTTGCATAGGGAAAGGGAATAAAGAAAGAATTATTCCACTAGGAAGTTTAGCAACGGAAGCGATTCAAAAGTATATTGAAAAAGGAAGAAGAGAATTAATGGGGAAAAAAGTAGTAGATGCACTCTTTTTAAACCATCATGGTAATCGTTTATCAAGACAAGGATTTTGGAAAATATTAAAACGATTAGCGAAAGAAGCAAATATTGAAAAAGAGCTTACACCTCATACGTTGCGTCACTCGTTTGCTACGCACTTATTAGAAAATGGAGCAGATTTACGTGCTGTACAAGAAATGCTTGGACATGCAGATATTTCAACGACTCAAATCTATACGCACGTTTCAAAAACTAGATTAAAAGATGTATATAAACAGTTTCATCCGAGAGCATAGTTACTATGCTCTTTTTTCATAGATTAAGAGGGGAAGACCGCTTCACAGAAACTTCACAAACATTTCGTATATTGTTTTCAGCAGAAGACTGGAATATTACAATGTATTTCCTCTATACTAAATAAAGTATAAAGGAGGAAATGATGATGAAAAAACTGATTATAACTTTATTTATCGCGATGCTAGCGTTGGCTGGCTGTAATACAAACAAAGAAGAACCGAAAAAAGAACAGAAACTTGAAGCTGTAAAAGTAGCAGTACAAACAAATCCGAAAGAAATTAAACCAGGTGAAAAAACAGAAGTACAAGCACTTGTTACACAAGGGAAAGAAAAAGTAACGGATGCCGATGATGTAAAGTTTGAAATTTGGAAAGATGGCGACGAAAAACACGAGATGTTAGATGGTAAGCATAAAGGAAAAGGTGTTTATGCAGTAGAGAAAACATTCGAAACGGATGGAGTATACCATATTATCGCTCACACAAATGCACGTGAAATGCACGTTATGCCAGAAGTAAAAGTTGCTGTAGGAAATGCGAAAGTAGAAGATGCAAAAAAAGAAAATAGTGATCACAGTGCAGGACATGGAGATCATAAAAGTGACACAATGATCCATCTTATGGCTGGAGACATAAAGGCAAATGCTGAATCTACAATGAAAGTTCATTTAAAGCAAAAAGAAGAAGCATTAACTGGTGCTGAAGTACAACTAGAGATTTGGAAAGATGGTGTTGAAAAACACGAATTTATTCCAGCGAAAGAAGGAAATAAAGGAGAGTATGAAACGAAACATACTTTCAAAGAGAACGGTGCTTACAAAGTGAAAGTACATGTAAGAAAAGGCGAATTGCATGAACATAAAGAAGAAACAATAGAAGTAAAATAAAAAGTAGCTCTTTAGAGCTACTTTTTATTTTTAATATGAAGAAATAAATCATAAAAAAATTAGCACTTCGTTGCAGAATGGATTACAAT
>NZ_JBEUTW010000173.1:0-4681 GCF_040492675.1 Bacillus sp. AP50 | reverse complement strand
GATTTAGATTCTATTTAGAGGAAAATAAGGAGAAACAAGGAAAAAACCCTTACATATATTGTAAGAGTCAACGAAGTTCTAATCTTCTCGATAAAATTGATAAACTATAATTTACGATAAAGTACATACAAGCTACTAATATAAATGTTGGAATCATGTAATTCACATTTTGCCCGCTAATAATTTGAGCATTATGCATAAGCTCAGGGAGTGATATAACAACCGCTAGCGACGTATCCTTCAGCAATGAAATAAATTGACTGACAAGCGGCGGAACCATTCTCCTTAATGCTTGTGGCAAAATAATATGCCAAAGCGCTTGCACATAAGTTAATCCCGAAGATCTTGCGGCTTCAACCTGCCCTTTTTCAATAGACAATAAACCACTTCTAACAATTTCAGATATCATTGCTGCCTCAAATATTGTTAAAGCAACAATTGCAGCTGTTATAATTTCTAATTTCAAGCCTGCTTCTGGAAGTGCAAAATACGTGAAAAATATAATTAACAGTAGTGGTAAGTTTCGAATCACTTCAACTATAACTCCTAATATTTGTGAGACGACAGGTATTTTCGTGTAGCGCAATATACCGATTACACTTCCAATAATAAAACTAAGTACAATTGCTATGAGCGCTACCTCTAATGTTATAAGTAATCCTTTTAATAAAAATAGAATATGATCTCCTGTAATTGCTCCCTTGAAATCCATTTACACCGCCTCCTTTGCTAAGCGTTTTTCTAAATAACGCACTAGCATACTGAGCGGAATTGTTAATATTAAATAAAACATCCCGACAAATATATAAACATCAAACGTAACAAACGTCTTCGTTGAAATTAAATCTCCTTGATACATTAAATCAGCACCAGCAATAATTCCAAGTATTGAGGAGTTTTTAACTAAATTGAGAAACTGGTTTCCTAAAGGGGGAATTACAATTTTCACTGCTTGGGGTAAGACAACATAATACATCGCCTGCACATACGTTAGCCCTGAAGAGCGAGCAGCTTCCATCTGCCCTTTCGCAACTGATAAAATACCAGCGCGAATTACTTCTGCAATAAAAGCTGCCGTATATACCGTAAGCGTAACTGTTCCTGCTACAAAACCATTTAAAGTAATTCCTATTACAGGTAAAGCAAAATAGAATATAAATGCAATTAATACGAGTGGAATATTTCTTACAAACTCCACAAAAGCTGATCCTATCCAATTTAAAATACGAATAGGTGCAATACGCATTACTGCCAAAATTACTCCTAAAATAAAACTGCCTATCAATGCAATTACACTAGACATAACTGTATATTTAAATCCTTCTAAATACATATCAATGTTATTCGTTAATATAGAAAAATCAGGCACATATTCTCCCCTCTTTCTTTACAAGAAGAGGATGAGTACTCTCATCCTCTCACTTTTACTATCTACTTTTCTGGTTTTTGTCCAATCCATTTCTCATATAATTTGTCATACTCTCCGCTTGCTTTCATGTCTTTAATTAAAGTATTAATCTCTTTCGTTAAATCATCTGCCCCTTTTTGCACTGCAATTCCATACGGTTCATCTGTGAAAATTTTTCCTACTACTTCATAATTAGAATCTTGTTTTGCCATTCCGTAAAGGATCGCATTATCTGTCGTTAACACATCACCTTTACCTGCCTTTAACGCTGTAAATGCCTCACTATAATTTTCAAACTCTAATACAGTCGCTTCTGGTGACTTTTGACGAATGTTATTTGTAGATGTTGACCCTTTTACAGCTAATACTTTAACGCCTTGTTTTATATCATCGACACTCTTAATATTGCTTCCTTTTTTCACAAGTAACGATTGTCCTGCTTTAAAATATACATCTGAAAAATCCACTTCTTTTTTGCGTTCTTCCGTAATTGTCATTGTTGCAATAATTGCATCAATATCACCATTTTTCAGCATTGGAATACGTGTTTTAGACGTTACTTCTTTCAGCTCTAGCTTCTTTTCATCTCCAAGAATCTTTTTCGCAAGTGCCTTCGCGACATCAACATCGAATCCTTCTACCTGCCCTGTTGAAGGATTTTTTAATCCAAATAAATTCGTATCATTCTTCACCCCAACTACTAATTTCCCTCGTTTCTTAATTTGCTCAACAGCCCCGCCTTGCTTCGTATTTGTTTCCTTTGCCTCATCTTTCTTACTTCCGCAACCAGCAACAACAAGCACGAATAAACATGAAAATACGATTAAAGTAAATAATTTTTTCATTTTAAGCATGAAATTCCTCCTCTAATGATTTAGCACCCGACTTAAAAATAAACGAGCTCTTTCTTGTTCAGGGTTTGCAAAAAAGTGCGCCGGTGTTGTATCTTCAATAATTTGACCATCATCCATAAATAAGATCCTATCTGCTACCTCTCTAGCAAATCCCATTTCATGTGTAACGACAACCATCGTCATCCCTTCTTTAGCCAGGGCCTTCATAACATCAAGTACCTCTCCAATCATCTCTGGATCAAGAGCAGACGTAGGCTCATCGAATAGCATAATTTCCGGCTGCATTGCAAGTCCTCTAGCAATTGCTACCCGTTGCTGTTGTCCTCCGGATAATTGATGTGGATATACGTTAGCCTTCTCCGGGATTCCTACTTTCTCTAAATAAAGCATTGCTGTTTTCTCTGCTTCTTCTTTGGAAACTTTATTTACTTTAATCGGTGCTAATGTAATATTTTGCAGAACTGTTTTATGTGGGTATAAATAAAAATGTTGAAAGACCATCCCAATATTTCGCCGCAATTCATTCATGTCCGTTTTTTTATTGTGTACCTCTGTATTTTTTACAATTAATTCTCCATCTGTAATTGCCTCTAATTGATTTATACATCGAAGCAATGTACTTTTTCCTGATCCTGAAGGCCCGACAACTACCACCACTTCACCTTTTTTCACTTGCACATTAATATTTTTCAAAACTTGAAAGTTACCATAATATTTATTTACATTACGAAATTCTATCAACATACTCCCCCTTCCCCTAACAATGCATGTACATTCTTTTTATATTCAAAAATAGTCCCAAAAATAACTTTTAGCTTCAATTTGTCCATAAAAAAAAACAAAGAGTTTCCCCTTTGCTTCTTCATTTCTATTCTGTTAAGATACTTCTTCTTTCTTATCTTTCCCGTATTCATGCTCCCAAAAATCAGCATTTTTAATTCCTAATGGCCCTGGATCGAATACTGGATCTTTTCCTTCTTTTTTCTGTTTTTCATAATCCTTTAATGCGACTAATGCAGGTTTTTGTAATAGTAAAATCGCAATGATATTTACCCATGCCATAATTCCTACCCCAATGTCGCCTAAAGCCCAAGCCGTTGCTGCTGTTTTTATACATCCATAGAATACAGCTCCTAAAAATACAAACTTTAGTACCATAGACATCCAAGGACGGTCTTTATCACGATTTAAGTACGCAATATTCGTTTCTGCAATGTAGTAATACGCCATAATTGTTGTAAACGCGAAGAATAATAACGAGATTGCAACGAAACCGTTTCCAAATCCAGGGAAAACAGATTCTACTGCCGCCTGTGTATACCCCGGTCCTGGCTGAGCACCGTTTAATTTATTTACGATAAAGTTTTTTCCGCTCGCATCAAATACGTTATACATGCCTGTAATAATCATCATAAATGCTGTTGCTGAACAAACAAATAATGTATCAATGTAAACGGAAAATGCTTGCACTAAGCCTTGCTTAGCTGGATGTGATACTTCAGCAGCAGCTGCTGCATGTGGCCCAGTTCCTTGCCCTGCTTCATTGGAATAAATACCACGTTTTACTCCCCAAGAAATTGCTAAACCGATAATACCACCGAAAGCCGCCTCTAATGCAAAAGCACTTCTTATAATTAACATAAATGCTTCTGGCAATTTTTCAATATTCATAGCAACAATAACGCAAGCTACTAAAATATAACCAACTGCCATAAACGGTACGACAACTTGTGCAACGTTAACGATTCGCTTTACTCCACCGAAGATGATAATAGCTAATACAACAACTAATAAAGCCCCTGATAATGTAGTGTTAATTCCAAAAGCTGTCTCTAGACTTACAGCAATACTATTTGCTTGCACACCTGGCAATAAAAGCCCCGTTGCAATAATTGTCGCTGCAACGAATACTAATGCATACCATTTTACACCTAAACCTTTTTCGATGTAATAAGCAGGTCCACCACGAAACTGCCCTTGATGTTTCGTCTTATATATTTGCGCGAGTGTTGATTCTACATAAGCTGATCCTGCCCCTAAAAAGGCTACTGCCCACATCCAAAATACAGCTCCTGGTCCACCGAATGCAACTGCTGTTGCTACCCCAGCGATATTCCCTGTCCCAACTCGTCCTGATAATGAAAGTGCTAACGCTTGGAATGAAGAAACACCAGCCTCTGATTTTTCTCCTTTAAATGTCAGCTTCACCATTTCTCCTACGTGCCTTACTTGTAAAAACCTCGTTCGAATGGAAAAATATAAACCTACTCCTAAACATAAATAAACAAGTGCTGGACTCCAAACAATATTATTTATCCAATTTACGAAAGTTTCCAACATTCCCCCTCCTTCTTTATAAAGAATATTCAGAATATATATAAAATTATAAGTGCATACCGAATCTAGGACAATATTATTT
>NZ_JBEUTW010000172.1:0-19861 GCF_040492675.1 Bacillus sp. AP50 | reverse complement strand
GTATAAAGATATAATATAGTGGGTGTATTCACATAAATGTAATATGAAATCAATATAAAAATAAATTTTTTGAGGATAATGATTCCTTCTTATGCAATTAATTGGGGTTTTATTTTCTAAAATAGAATGTATGTATTGTATAACTTTGATATTCTGTTGATAATTAAGAAAATTAAAAAAGTTGATGATGTCTTATTAGGGTGTTATACTGACAGTGATAATTTTATAGTTTGCTAGGAGAGCTGGTGTTGCCAGCTGAGAGTAGGCCGTAAGCCTTTGATCCTTTTTATTACCTGATCTAGATTATGCTAGCGTAGGGAAGCAATTCGGACACTAACAATGAGTCCCCGTTTCTTTGCGTATAGAAACGGGGCTTTTTTATTTAAAAATTTCATATTGAAACCACTAGGGGTGCTTGATTTGCTGAGAGAGGAATAATCCTTAACCCTTACAACACCTGATCTAGGTAATACTAGCGAAGGGAAGTGGAACATCGAATAAATGTATAACTTTATTTGCTGTAACCACTTCTTATATATAGAAGTGGTTTTTTATTTAGATACATATATTGAAAGGGGATAGAGAAATGAAATTTTGCGATAGATTATTAGAAACTGTGCAACCGGTTTGGGAGATGAGTCATAATCATCCGTTTGTAGTGGGTATGAGAGATGGCACGTTAGAAAAAGATAAATTCCAGTATTATATTATTCAAGATTATTTATATCTGCTAGATTATGCAAAGTTATATGCGATTGGTGTTGTAAAAGCAACGAATCCACAAGTAATGGGAAAGTTCGCTGAACAAATTGATGGAATATTAAATGGCGAAATGACAATCCATAAACAATATGCAAAAAGACTTGGAATTTCTATAGAGGAGATAGAGTCTGCGAAACCATCTGCTAAAAATTTAGCTTATACAAATTACATGATGTCTGTATCTCAAAATGGCACACTTGCGGAATTAATAGCAGCGCTTCTTCCATGTATGTGGAGCTATTGGGAAATTGGAAAGCGTTTAAATGATATTCCTGGAGCAAGAGATCATGAGTTTTTTGGTGAGTGGATTCAAGGATATAGTTCGGAAGAATACGGTAATCTGTGTATTTGGTTAATAGATTTATTAAATGAAATGGCAGTGGGAAAGTCTGAGACAGAACTAGAAAGATTAGAGGAGATTTTCTTATATTCCAGTCGATTTGAATATTTATTCTGGGATATGTCCTATCGTAAGGAGATGTGGGGATTTGAGGAGCAAGAACATACTACAGTTTCATAATGTTTCTTTTCATTACGATGAGAAACCAATCATCCATGAATTAAATGCTTCTATACATGAGAAAGAGTTTGTCAGTATTATCGGACCGAGTGGATGTGGGAAAAGTACTTTATTTCGCCTTATTACAGGTCTAGAAAAGGTAAGTACTGGACAGATAGAACTGACAGAAACAAAGCACCATCCTGTAGGATATATGCCGCAAAAAGATATGCTTTTGCCGTGGAGAACAATTATTGAGAATGCTGCCCTGCCGCTAGAGTGCCAAGGTGTACAGAAGAAAGAAGCACAAGTAAAGGCAAAGGAACTGTTACATAAATTTGGTTTGCAAGGGTATGAGAAAAAATATCCGAAAGATTTATCTGGTGGTATGAGACAACGTGTATCTTTTATTCGAACTTTATTAACAGGCGGGGAAATATTGCTGTTAGATGAACCATTTAGTGCGTTGGATGCTTTAACGAAGACCTCTTTGCAAGAATGGTTGTTTGAACAATGGCAAGAGTGGGAAAAAACAATTTTATTCATTACTCATGATGTTGAAGAAGCGTTATTTCTTTCAAACCGAGTTTTAGTAGTGGAACAGCAGCCGATAACGACTTTGACTGAGCGGACTGTACCGCTTGATCATAACAGAACACGAAAAGATTTATATAAACCGGAAGTATTAGCGCTGAAAGATGAGCTTCTTAGTATGTTACAAAGGCAGGTACTTGTGTGATGAACCGATTGAAAGAATTAGTTCCTGCTATTACACTTTCTAGTATTTTACTAGCTGTGTGGGAAATAGGAGCAAGAATTGTAGATGAGATGTACATTTTACCGTCACCTTCTGCGATTGTAATGAAGATATGGAAACTAAAAGACATATTATTTACAGTTCATTTACCTGCAACGTTATACGTCGTTTTAATAGGTGTTGTTATCTCTATCGTATTAGGTGTAGGGCTAGCGATGTTAATGAATGCGAGTACATGGATGGAGAGAGCATTTTATCCATTATTAGTTGCTTCACAAACGATTCCGATTACTGCGCTTGCTCCGCTATTTGTTTTATGGTTTGGATACACAATTTGGAGTAAGGTTGTTGTCACAGTTTTAATTACGTTTTTCCCAATTGCGGTCAATACGTATGATGGACTGCGTAGTACGAAAAAAGAATGGGAGGAGCTCTTAGTTACATATGGAGCAACAAAAAGAGATATTTTTCTTAAATTAAAGTTGCCGTCTGCTCTTCCTTATTTTTTCTCAGCTTTAAAAATTGCAGTTCCGCTTAGTGTTATCGGAGCAGCAATTGGAGAATGGCTCGGTGCACAAGCTGGGCTTGGATATTTCAGTAAGAGAATGATGACGCAGTTAGATGGAGCTGGCGTATTTGCACCTATTGTATTGTTATCATTATTAGCTATTTTCTTCGTCGTAATTATTTCCATATTAGAAAAGAAATTCATTAGTTGGAGGAAGTATTCATGAAATTTTTAAAGCGCATCTTTGTGTTTACATTATTAATTGCAATAATTGCAGGATGTTCGAGTAATTCAGCATCAGACAAAAGTAAAAAAGAGAAAGAAATAACAGTTATGTTAGATTGGTATCCAAATGCGGTACATAGCTTTATCTATGCAGCAATTGAAAAAGGATACTTTAAAGAAGAAGGTGTAAAGGTAAATATTAAATTCCCTTCTAATCCGACTGATCCATTAACGCTGGCAGCAGCAGGGAAGGTGACAGTTGGCTTGTATTATCAGCCAGATGTTGTTATGGCGAGAGCGAATGAGCAAATTCCAGTGAAATCAATTGGGGCTGTCGTACGTTCACCATTAAATCATGTTGTATCACTGAAATCAGCGGGCATTCAATCACCGAAAGATTTAGAAGGAAAAACAGTAGGATACTCTGGAACACCATTAAGCGAGATGTATTTAAAAACGATGGTAAAAGAAGCTGGTGGTAATCCTGATACAGTGAAAGTAGTAGATGTTGGCTTTGATTTAGTACCAGCATTAATTACGAAGAAAGTAGATGCGGTAACAGGGGCATACATTAACCATGAAGTACCTGTTATGCGTCATGAAGGCCATGAACCAGCGTACTTTAATCCAGCTGATTACGGAGTACCAAACTATCATGAGCTTGTGTTTGTAACAGGTGATAAAACGTTGAAAAAAGATAAAGAAGCGTTGCAAGCTTTCTTACGCGGTACGAAAAAAGGCTATGATTTCATGAAGAAAAACCCAGATGAAGCATTGAATATTTTATTAAATCATCAAGAAAAAGAAAACTTCCCACTTGTGCCAGAAGTTGAAAAGGAAAGTATGAAAATTTTATTAGAGAAGATGGAAACGAAAGATGAGCCATTTTTATCAGATTCAAAAGAATCTTGGGAGAAACAAAATAAGTGGCTGAAGGACAAAGGAATGACGAAAGAAACCGTCCCAGCCGATGAACTATTCGAAAATATTTTAAAGTAGGCGAATGAATATGAAAAATGAGCTCCACGTAATCTCAAATGGCCATATGCCATTCGAAGAGTTAGTGAATGTAGCGATGCAAATTGAGAGTGAGATTGATTATTTGCATATTCGTGAGCGTGAGAAGAGTACGAAGGAATTATATGAAGGTGTGGAAAGTCTATTAATGGAGGGCTTTCCGGCTTCTAAAATTGTCATAAACGATCGAATTGATATTGCAATTTTATTAAATATACCTCGTGTTCAACTAGGATATCGAAGTACAGATGTAAAGTCAGTGAAAGAAAAGTTTTCGTATTTGCATGTCGGTTATTCTGTGCATTCGCTAGATGAAGCAATAGTAGCTTTTAAAAATGGAGCGGATTCACTCGTTTATGGCCATGTATTTCCGACAGATTGTAAAAAAGGTGTGCCAGCGAGAGGGCTTGAAGAAATTTCAGACATTGCAAGGTGTTTATCTATACCGATTACAGCAATTGGAGGAATTACCCCAGAAAACACAGTGGATGTTCTTACTAACGGTGTAAGTGGTATAGCAGTTATGTCTGGAATTGTAAGTAGTAGTAACCCGTATAGCAAAGCGAAATCTTATAAGGAATCAATAAGAAAGTGGGCGGAAAAACATGTGTGAGAAGTATGATGTAGCGATTATTGGTGGTGGTGTAATTGGCAGTTCAGTTGCACATTTTCTAGCAGAAAGAGGACATAAAGTAGCGATTGTGGAGAAGCAAAGTATTGCATCGGAAGCTTCCAAAGCAGCTGCTGGTTTACTTGGTGTTCAGGCAGAATGGGATGCGTATGATCCGCTATTTGAACTTGCTAGAGAAAGCCGAGCTATATTTCCACAACTTGCAGCAGTTTTACGTGAAAAGACGGGTATTGATATTGGATATGAAGAAAAAGGAATTTATCGTATTGCTCAAAATGAAGATGAGAAGGAAAGAATTCTTCACATTATGGATTGGCAGCAGAAAACAGGTGAAGATTCTTATTTTCTAACGGGAGACCATGTGCGGGAAAAAGAGCCATATCTATCCGAATCTATTATAGGAGCAGTATATTATCCGAAAGACGGTCATGTTATTGCACCAGAGCTTACGAAAGCATTCGCACATTCTGCGGCAATTTCCGGTGCTGATATATATGAACAGGCAGAAGTATTTGATATCCGTATTGAAAATAATAAAGTGACTGGAGTTATTACAAGTGAAGGTATTGTCACATGTGAGAAAGTCGTTATTGCAGGAGGTTCATGGAGCACGAAGTTACTAGGTTATTTTCACCGTGATTGGGGTACATATCCAGTTAAAGGAGAAGTGGTTGCGGTAAGAAGTAGAAAAAAACTTTTAAAAGCACCTATTTTTCAAGAAAGATTTTACATTACTCCAAAGCGCGGTGGACGTTACGTAATTGGGGCAACAATGAAGCCACATACGTTCAATAAAACTGTGCAGCCAGAAAGTATAACTTCTATATTAGAGCGTGCTTATACAATATTGCCAGCTTTAAAAGAAGCAGAATGGGAAAGCACGTGGGCAGGATTACGACCACAATCGAATCATGAAGCTCCTTATATGGGAGAGCATGAAGAAATAAAAGGTTTATATGCTTGCACGGGCCATTATCGAAACGGTATTTTATTAAGTCCTATTTCTGGTCAATATATGGCTGATTTAATAGAAGGAAAGCAAGAGAATCATTTGCTAGATTCATTGCTTTCTAGAAGCGTTTAGAAAGGGGATGGAAGTTTGAATTTAAAAATTAATGGTAACCAAATTGAAGTGCCAGCGAGTGTAAAAACAGTAGCTGAGCTACTTACACATTTAGAGTTAGATAACAGAATTGTTGTAGTAGAGCGTAATAAAGATATTTTACAAAAAGATGATCATACAGATACATCTGTTTTTGATGGAGACCAAATTGAGATTGTAACTTTCGTAGGAGGCGGTTGATTATGTTAAACATTGGACCATTTTCATTTCATTCTAGACTTTTATTAGGAACAGGTAAATTCCCTGATTTTGACGTACAGCAAAAGGCAATTGACGTTTCTGAAGCTGAAATTTTAACGTTTGCAGTACGTCGTATGGATATCTTTGATGCAAAGCAACCTAATTTATTAGAGAAACTTGATGTGAAAAAATATACGTTATTACCAAATACAGCAGGAGCAAAAAACGCTGAAGAGGCTGTTCGTATTGCAAAATTAGCAAAAGCCTCTGGGCTTTGTGACATGATAAAGGTAGAAGTTATTGGTGATGATAGAACGTTATTACCTGATCCGGTAGAAACGTTAAAGGCATCTGAAATGTTACTGGAAGAAGGATTTATCGTACTTCCGTATACATCTGATGATGTTGTATTAGCACGTAAATTACAAGAGCTTGGCGTGCATGCGATTATGCCAGGAGCATCTCCAATCGGATCAGGACTTGGTATTGTAAATCCATTAAATTTGAGCTTCATTATTGAACAAGCGACAGTACCAGTTATCGTTGATGCCGGTATTGGTAGCCCAGCTGATGCAGCATTTGCAATGGAATTAGGAGCAGATGGCGTGTTATTAAATACAGCTGTATCAGGAGCAAAAGATCCTATTAAAATGGCAAAAGCAATGAAATTAAGTATTGAAGCAGGCCGTTTAGGATTTGAAGCAGGTCGTATTGCACGTAAGCGTTGTGCAACTGCAAGTAGTCCTTTAGAAGGAATGAGCGTAGTTGAATAATCGATATTCTCGCCAAGAACTATTTTCTCCAATTGGAGAAGAAGGACAGCAAAAGATAAGAGAAAAGCATGTGCTTATTATCGGTGCAGGTGCATTAGGTAGTGCAAATGCAGAGATGTTTGTAAGAGCAGGTGTTGGCAAGATAACAATTGTTGACCGTGATTATGTAGATTGGAGTAATTTACAAAGACAACAATTGTATGCAGAGAGCGACGTAAAGAATAATCTTCCAAAAGCCATAGCGGCTAAAAAACGTTTAGAAGAGATTAATAGCGATGTAACAATAGAAGCTCTCGTTCAAGATGTAACAGCTGAAGAGCTAGAAGAACTTGTTATAAATGTTGATGTAATTATTGATGCGACTGATAATTTCGAAACGCGCTTTATTGTAAATGATATAGCACAAAAATATTCTATTCCATGGATTTACGGTGCATGTGTAGGTAGTTACGGTCTTTCTTACACAATCCTTCCTAGTAAAACACCATGTTTATCATGTTTATTACAGTCGATTCCGCTTGGCGGGGCAACATGTGATACAGCGGGTATTATATCACCTGCTGTATCTCTTGTCGTTTCTCATCAAGTAACAGAAGCTCTTAAACTGTTAGTAGAAGATTACGAATCACTTCGAGATGGGCTTGTATCGTTTGATATGTGGAAGAATGAGTATTCATGTATGAATGTGCAAAAGCTTCGCCAGCATAATTGTCCTTCATGCGGAGAGAATGCATTATATCCGTATTTAAATAAAGAGAACACATCAAAAACAGCAGTTTTATGCGGGCGAAATACAGTTCAAATTAGACCACCTCATAAAGATGAAATAAATTTTGAACAATATAAAGAGTTGTTGGAAGGTCGTGTGAATGATTTAAATATAAATCCATATTTACTATCATTTTCTATTGAAGACAAGAGGTTAGTCGCCTTTAAAGATGGCCGTGTGCTCGTACATGGAACGAAAGATATAAGCGAAGCAAAAACGATTTATCATCGCTATTTTGGATAGAAAAGGATGAGTGGGATGAAAGTGAATAAAGCTTTAACAATTGCAGGGTCTGATAGCGGCGGCGGTGCTGGAATTCAGGCAGATTTAAAAACATTCCAAGAGCTTGGTGTATACGGAATGACGGCTATTACGGCGATTACTGCTCAAAACACGCTTGGCGTTCAAGGGGTATATCCTGTTCCGTTAGAAGGTATTACAGAACAGTTGAATTCAATTGGTACGGATTTAACACCAGATGCAGTGAAACTAGGAATGTTATTTAGTAGTGAAATAATTCAAATTGTTGCAGAACAAATTAAAAAGTTTGGCTGGAATAATATTGTGCTAGATCCCGTTATGATTGCAAAAGGCGGTGCATCATTATTACAGCAAGAAGCAGTTCAAGCATTAAAAGAATATTTATTACCAGTAGCAACTGTCATAACACCGAATGTCCCAGAAGCAGAAGTGTTAACTGGGATGGAGATTCATAATGTTGAAGATAGTAAGGAAGCTGCAAAAGTATTGCATGAATTAGGTGCTAAATATGTGCTTATGAAGGGCGGACATGCAGAATATCAAGGGAATGAAGTAATTGATTTCCTCTTTGATGGAGAAAAATTTATTGAGTTTAGAAGCGAGCGAATTCCTTCAAAGCAAACGCATGGAAGTGGGTGTACATTTGCTTCAGCGGTTACAGCAGGACTTGCGAAAGGATACTCGATTGAAGATGCTGTTCAAGAAGCAAAACGATTTATTAGTATAGCAATTGAAGAGCCATTGAATATTGGTAGTGGCCATGGGCCGACGAATCATTTTGCATATAAAGTGAATAGAATGCGTGCATAGGTAAGTGAAAAGCCAGTTTTATAACTGGCTTTTTTTCTGTTTACTTTTTCAAAATACAGGAGTAATATATCAGCCAGAATACATTTTTTGTAAACGCTGAGTCCAATTATATGGAGCGGAGGAACCAATTTGTGCGTAGGCACTAGGGGTGAATCTTTCAAGTTTGAAAGTAGGGCTACTCTCAAAGTCCGAATCCGACAGCTAACTTCGTAAGCGTCTTGAGAGAGGACGGTGCCATGATGGATACATCACTTCATCGATCTGATTAGTATAGGAGAATATCAATCTATGTTTGATTTCTTTTATACTAAGGAGGATGAGGTACATGGAACTAACACTTATTTGTGTTGGAGAAGAAAGTAAGGTAGATAGTTTAAGAGATCTAGTATCATTTCAACATGAGTTAATTATTTTTACAGCAAATGAAGAGATAGCGGCTGAAGTTAGGAATTGTGGGTTTGATTGGACTTATAGCTGCAGTAAGGAGCAGGACTTTACTAGTATTTGTGAGTGTATTAAGAAGGTGATTTTACTAGGGGATGAGCTTTCAATCGTTAGTTTTTTCACAGAACACATTCGCTTTTCTTTTCAAGCACCTATTACTGTTGTTACAAGGAATAAACGATATCCAGCGAGGCTCTATGAAACAATTGGAGCTAAGTTTGTCGTGTTTACAAATTGTGATAATATTTCTTTTTTATTTTTTGAATAGGGCGGGGGAAGAAATGATGAAGGTACTATTACTTGGAGATATAGCAAATCGTTGGGCAGTATCGGTAGAGCGAGTTCAAGAATTGGTTCAGATCGATCCCCTTTTTCCAGGGCCGTATATTATATTACCATCAAAAGATGCTTTGTATTTAGAGGTGGATATTACCGAGTATGAGCAGCTACATGCAGAATTGACACAAGTTTATATTCGCGGGAGAAATTTACGTGCATTTTTACGAGGAGAATAAAGGTTGAATAAAAAGAGCGAATGCTGAGTGCAACAAGCTATGCACTTCATCTCATTCGCTCTTTTTATTTCATATTTAAAAGGTCATTTTTAAGAAAAGAGAAGAGAAATAAAGAAAATAGATGAAATAATAGTAATAATCTTCAATGTAAGCGTTTAAATGAATGTAAATATTATTATTTTCAGTAATTTACCCCTTTACAAGTGAAATATAGAGGAGTATATTTACTCTCATAAATCATTCATAAAATTTCCAAAAAAACCTAAAATCGCTGAGTTCCAGAAATGGAGCGGGGGAACCAATTTTGTGCATCGTCACTTGGGGTGAATCTTTCAGTTTTGAAAGTAGGGCTACTCTTTAGGCCCGAATCCGACAGCTAACCTCGTAAGCGTTTAGAGAGGAGGTTTACTTTTTGTTGTTCATTTTTTGAACACTGAGTAGAGCTCAGTGTTCTTTTTTAACATTTGAATGGTAAATTTTAACAAAAACAAAGCGAGGGATAGCTATGTTAGATGTTGTAATGGTCGGGATTTTTATTTTATTAGTTGCATCAATGGCAAGTCTTGCAAGTTGGTCAGATAAAGTTGTGAAAGAAGGAAAGCAATCATGATGATTGTCTTATCGGTTATTGTCGCAGCAATTACAGTGTATTTAGTGTATGCATTATTAAATCCAGAGAAGTTTTAATTAGGGGGAATCATTCATTATGATTTGGGTTGCAGTCATTATTACAATGCTCTTGTTTATTTTAGTAGCAAAGCCAACGGGGATTTATTTAGAAAAAGCTTTTCAAGGTAGCAAAAAGCTAGATAAAGTATTCGGGCCTTTTGAAAAAATTATTTTTAAAATTACGGGTGTAAAAGAATACAATCAAACGTGGAAACAGTACGCATTATCATTAGTTTTACTCAACGGATTTATGATTGTTATTGTATATTTCATTTTCAGATTACAAGGTGTATTGCCGCTAAATCCAGCGCATATTGAAGGAATGGAGCCTACGCTCGCTTTTAATACAGCAATTAGTTTTATGGCTGATACAAACTTACAGCATTATAGCGGTGAAAATGGCTTATCTTATTTATCACAATTAATCGGGATTACATTTTTAATGTTCGCAGCACCAGCAACGACATTGGCGCTCGTTATGGCTTTTATAAGAGGACTTGCTGGAAAAGAACTTGGTAACTTTTTCGTTGATTTTACGAGAGCGTTAACGAGAGTATTTCTTCCTATCGCTTTTATTACGGCGTTAATCTTTGTCGCTCTTGGTGTACCGCAAACGTTAGATGGGGCTGTTACAGCACATACGATTGAAGGTGCAAAGCAAAGTATATTACGCGGACCAGTTGCATCATTCGTGTCCATTAAGGAACTTGGAAATAACGGTGGTGGATTTTTCGGAGCAAACTCTACGCATCCTTTTGAAAATCCAGGGCAAATGAGTAATATTTTGCAAATGATGCTTATGATGTTATTACCAACTGCACTTCCGTTTACGTACGGACGAATGGTAGGAAATAAAAAGCAAGGTCGTATCCTTTTCGTATCACTATTCATGATGTTTTTACTAGGATTTATCACAATTACGACATCTGAATTACATGGAAATCCAGTATTAAATGAAATGGGTATCCAGCATGTACAAGGAAGTGCAGAAGGAAAAGAAGTGAGGTTCGGAACAGTATTTTCTTCCCTTTATGCGACAGTAACGACTGCTGCGGAAACAGGTGCTGTTAATACGATGCATGATACGTTAACACCAATTGGTGGTTTAGTACCACTCGTAAATATGATGTTAAATACAGTATATGGCGGCGTTGGAGCAGGCTTTGTGAACATTATTATGTATGCAATTATCGCGGTGTTTATATCTGGGTTAATGGTTGGACGGACACCAGAGTTTTTAGGTAAAAAGATTGAAGGTAAGGAAATGAAATTAATCGCGGTCACGATTTTATTTCATCCATTGCTCATTTTAGGCTTTTCGGCATTAGCTCTTTCAACAAATTTAGGGACGGATGCTATTTCTCATTCCGGTTTCCACGGTTTAACGCAAGTTGTATATGAGTATACATCGTCAGCTGCGAATAACGGATCTGGATTTGAAGGATTAGGAGATAATACACCGTTTTGGAATATTACGACTGGTTTAGTTATGTTTTTAGGACGTTACTTCAGTTTAATTACGATGCTAGCTGTGGCAGCTTCGTTGAAAGAAAAAACGGTAGTGCCAGAAACAGTCGGAACGTTCCGTACAGATAATAGTTTATTTGGTGGCATCTTCATCGGAACAATTGTAATTGTTGGTGCATTAACATTCTTCCCGATGTTAGTACTCGGACCAATTGCAGAATTTCTTACATTGAAGTAATGGAGGGTAAATGATGAGACCGGTAGTAGTAAAAGAAAAACAATTAAATGAGTCACAAATACATGCTGTAGAAGATGAAGTTAGACAAGCGAAAACGATGGATCGTGATATCGTAACACATGCGATGAAGCAATCCATTGCGAAATTGAATCCGAAAGTCATGATAAAGAATCCGATTATGTTCGTTGTGGAAATTGGATTTATCATTACGTTCATTTTATCTTTTCTTCCAAGTAGTTCTAGTAGTATACCAGGTTGGTTTAATATAACAGTTTCTCTCATTCTATTATTTACAGTTTTATTTGCGAATTTTGCAGAAGCATTAGCAGAAGGTCGTGGTAAAGCGCAAGCCGATTCTTTAAAGCAGTCGAAGAAAGATGTGTTTGCAAATGTTGTAAAAGAAAATGGAGACATTGTCCAAGTTTCAGCAACTGATCTTACAAAAGGTGACGTTGTTATCGTAAAACAAGGAGAAATGATTCCGAATGATGGCGAAGTAATCAAAGGATTAGCATCTGTAGATGAATCTGCAATTACAGGGGAATCAGCTCCTGTTATAAAAGAAGCAGGCGGTGATTTTTGTTCCGTAACAGGTGGAACGATGGTCGTAAGTGATGAAATTACAATTGTCATTACGAGTAATCCTGGTGAATCATTTATAGACAAAATGATTTCTTTAGTAGAAGGAGCTGCTCGTCAAAAAACGCCGAATGAGATTGCTTTAAATACAGTATTAACGAGCTTAACTCTTATTTTCTTGATCGTCGTTGTGACGTTGCCGATTTTTACAAATTATTTAGGGTTTCAAATTGATACTGCTGTGCTAGTTGCATTATTAGTTTGTTTAATTCCAACGACAATTGGTGGGCTATTATCGGCAATTGGTATTGCTGGGATGGACCGTGTGACAAAGTTTAACGTGTTAGCGATGTCGGGGAAAGCAGTAGAAGCTGCTGGCGATATTAATACAATTATTTTAGATAAAACAGGTACAATTACTTTTGGGAACCGGATGGCTCATACATTATTGCCTGTAGGAAATGAAACGATTGAGCAAGTTGGAAAGTGGGCCGCTATTAGTTCTGTTTTAGATGAAACACCAGAAGGTCGATCTGTTATCGAGTATGTGCAGGGAAAATCTATATCATACAATAGAGAACTTGCAGAACAAGGTGAGTTTGTTCCGTTTAAAGCAGAAACGAGAATGAGTGGTGTTGATTTACAAGACGGAACGAAAGTGAGAAAAGGTGCTGTAGGTGCCGTTATTGAATGGGTTGAGTCACAAGGCGGAATAATTCCGAAAGATGTAAATCAAAAAGCAGACTTAATTTCAAAAGAGGGTGGAACACCACTTGTAGTTGCAGTAGATAATCGTATTTACGGTTTAATTTATTTAAAGGATACAGTAAAACCGGGTATGCGTGAGCGTTTTGAACAGTTACGCCAAATGGGGATTAAAACGGTTATGTGTACAGGTGATAATCCGTTAACGGCAGCAACGATTGCAAAAGAAGCTGGAGTAGATGAATTCGTTGCCGAGTGTAAACCGGAAGATAAAATTGCTGTTATTAAAGCAGAGCAAGATAAAGGGAAACTTGTAGCGATGACAGGTGATGGTACAAATGATGCTCCAGCATTAGCACAGGCGGACGTTGGATTAGCGATGAACAGTGGTACGACAGCAGCGAAAGAAGCGGCTAACATGATTGATCTAGACTCGAATCCAACGAAAATTATTGAGGTTGTAGGAATCGGTAAGCAATTGTTAATGACACGAGGTGCTTTAACGACGTTTAGTATTGCGAATGATATAGCGAAATATTTTGCAATCATTCCAGCAATGTTTACACTTGCGATTCCGCAAATGGAGGCATTGAACATTATGAAATTAACATCACCACTGTCAGCGATTTTATCAGCATTAATATTTAACGCTGTTATTATTCCATTACTCATTCCGTTAGCGATGAAAGGTATTGCATATAAACCGATGAGTTCTAATGCATTGCTTAGCCGAAACTTACTTATTTATGGGCTTGGCGGAGTTATCGTTCCGTTCATTGGAATTAAGGTAATTGATATGATTGTCGGCTTGTTCATATAAGGAAGAGGGGAAAAAGATGGAGAAGAAACAAAGTATGCTATCACCAATTATCCGTATTACTTTTACATTTCTAGTGTTGTGTGGACTTGTATACCCACTTATTGTTACTGGTATTGCACAAGCAGTGATGAAGGATAATGCGGATGGAAGTCTAATATATAATGATAAAAATGAAGTGATTGGTTCTAAATTAATTGGTCAAAACTTCACGGATCCACGTTATTTTCAAGGGCGTGTTTCTAGTATTGAATATAAGGCTGAAGCATCTGGTTCAAATAACTATGCACCATCTAATCCAGATTTAGCAAAGCGAGTAGAGAAAAGTATTGCGGACTGGAAGGAAAAAAATCCAGCTGTTCCAGTTACAGAAGTACCGATAGATTTAGTGACAAATTCAGGTTCAGGGCTTGATCCTGATATTAGTCCAAAGGCGGCCTCGGTGCAGGTGGATCGCATCTCGAAATTAACGAATATTCCGAAAGAAAAACTTAATCAATTGATTAAGGATCAAACGGAAGGCGCTGCACTCGGCTTGTTTGGAGAAGATCGTGTGAACGTCTTAAAATTAAATTTAGAGTTACAGAAATTAATAAAATAGCAACAGTGCTACCTCAATCTAAAGGATTGAGGTAGCGTTGTTTCGAATGAAAGGTAGTGTTTATTTTGTATGCAGATGATTATGAACCGAAGTTCCAAAGGCGAACGCCAGAGGAATATTTAGAATATATTCGTCAGCAAAATCGCGGAAAGTTAAAGTTATATGTAGGAGCAGCTCCAGGCGTAGGAAAAAGTTATAAAATGCTCTTTGATGCAAGGGAAATGAAAAAAGATGGAATTGATATTGTAATTGGTTTAATTGAAACGCATGGAAGAAAAGAGACGGAAGAAGCAATTGCTGATTTAGAAAAAGTTCCTTTGAAAGAAATCCAGTATAAAGGAAAGGTATTTTATGAGCTTGATGTGGAAGGAATAAAAAAACGCGCGCCGCAAGTAGTCGTAGTGGATGAACTTGCGCATAGTAATGTTCCTGGTTCTAAACATAAGAAACGTTATATGGATGTGCAGGAATTGTTAGAGGCTGGTATATCGGTATTATCAGCGTTTAACATTCAACATTTAGAAAGCGTTCATGATATCGTAGCTCAAATTACGAATGTAAAAGTACGAGAACGTATTCCAGATTTTATTTTGCAAAAAGCAAATGAAATTCAGCTCGTTGATGCAACGCCCGAGGTATTAAGGAAGAGACTAATAGACGGAAAGATATATAAAGAAGAAAAAATTCAGCAAAGTTTACAAAATTTCTTTACACTTAATAATTTAGGAGCACTTAGGGAATTATCACTTCGCGAGGTTGCCGATGATATGGACGAGAAAATTAGCCAAACAGTAATAGAACCAATTGGCGTAAAAGAAAAAATTCTTGTTTGTGTACAATACAGTTCAACAGCGGAGAAATTAATAAGACGGGGATGGCGCATGGCTGATCGATTAAATGCTGAATTGTACGTATTAAACGTTGAGAGGGAAAATATAGATTCTATTTCAGCTGGAAAAAAGCAGACGATTGAAGAGTGGAAATCGTTAACCAATCAATTTGATGCGAGTTTTGTATTAGAAGAGGCGAAAGGGAGAAAACCAGCGGATGTTATTATTGAAGTCGCAAGAAGATTACAAGTGACGCAAATTTTACTTGGACAATCTGCAAGAACAAGGTGGGAAGAAATACGAAAAGGCTCTATTGTAAATGAAATTATGAGACAAACAAAGTATATTGATATTCATATTGTTGCGGATCAAAGAGGGTAAAATAGAGCCGACATTTTGGGGGCTCTATTTTAATTTTTGTACAGCATGAAAACTTAGCATTTTCATTGCATATAAGATTACAAGTAAAAACATAATTGCGCCTAGGAAGAAAATCCAAAAGTAATTTTGGTTAAATAAAAGAAATCCACCTATAAGTGGCCCTGTACCCATACCAAGATAGCGGATGAAGTTGTATATACCGATAGCTGTTGCACGTTCTTGTACGAATTCTTCTGTTAATAAAGTAGTGTGAGTTGGCATAGAAAGTCCCATACTACAACCGCACAAAGATGTAACGATAATGATGAATGGGATATTGATGTTATATGTGAAAGAGAATAAAAAGACACATATAATATTGAAGAAACTCGTAATAAATAAAGTTGGCTTTGTTGTGAGGCGTTTTTGCAAAAACTTGTAGCAAAAACTTCCTAGCATGATAGAAAGAGACATTGGCACAAACATAAGACCAATTTCATTTGCAGCTAAATGAAATGAATTTGCTAAAATGCTCGGTAAAAAAACGAGAAAGCAAAAGTAAATACAAAATTGAATGAAGCCAATAAGAGTAATAGAAAATCCAGTTTTATTTTTTAAGATAAGAGAGTAATTCTTTTGTGCTTTAGAACGCTTAATTACATTTGGCTTTGTTTCTGGAAGTAGTGAAATGTTTATAATTAATAAGATAATGCCAAGTGTAAATAAAAAGAGAAATACAGATAAGTGACCATGTATACTGCCAAGATAACCACCTATGAGTGGAGCCATTGCAGGTGCGAGGGCAAGTAACATTTGGTATAGGCTCATCGCTTCTCCGCGTTCTTTTCCTTCAAATAAATCGCCGATAATCGTTGCTGAAACTACAGGTATAGCCGCTATTCCTATAGCTTGAACAGCTCTAAAAAAGAGAAATAAATAAATGTTTGCCGAAAAAGCACATCCGATTGAACCAATTGTACTAATGACTAAACTAGGAATAAGGACAGATTTTCTTCCTTTTGTATCAATTAAAGGTCCATATACGAGCTGCATAATTGCAAGAACGAATGTGAAAAGTGAAACTGTTACATTTACAAGATAAAGAGAAGTGTGAAAAGAATTTTGAATCATCGGTAAGATAGGTGTGTAAATATTTTGCGCGAAGGAACCGAATAAGGCACTAATACAGACAACATATAAAATAAGAGTTAGTTTAGATTTTTTCATCATGTTAACCTCCTTGTTATTTAGTTTCCTTGGAAACTAAATTTATTTTAACATGATTTTCTTACTTGTAAAGATGAAAAAATGGTTTTAAAATGGTATATAGTTAAATTGTTTCTTTGGAAACTTAGGAGGCGAACGGATTGAAGCATGCAACGAAGCAAATGGAAATACTTTCGGACATTCGTACACTTTTGCATAAAAAAGAAGAATATTTAAAACGACAAAATGAGAAGTTTCTTCGTGAGACAGGCGTAAGTAGTATGTCTTTATCTGAGTTACATGTAATCGAATGTATCGGAAAAAATGGTTTGATGAATGTAACGGCAATTACGACAGAAATGGGCATGACGAAGGGAGCAATCTCTAAAATTTGTACAAAGTTGTTTCAAAAGCAATTCGTTGAGAAGATGCAAATGTTAGATAACCAAAAAGAAATCTTCTTCAGCTTAACGGAGAGTGGGAATGAAATATATAAAGCTCATGAAAAATTGCATAAGCAAGCTGAAGAAAAGTGGTTGTTACTTTTAGATGGATATACGAAAGAAGAGCAAGACTTTATTCAAAGGTTTATAAAGGATGTCTCCGATCATTTGGAAATATAATTGGAAGAAAAAACTCCTTTTTCTCAAGTCTTTTAAATATAATTTCTGAAAGAACTCATATATAATAGAAAAAGATACTTAACATGGTGAATAATTAAAGAGTCAATATATATAGAGGAGAGAGTAACATGCTTGAAAATACGGGGTTAGTATTAGAAGGCGGCGGTATGCGTGGTGTGTACACGGGCGGGATATTAGAATACTTTATGGAACAAGATTTATATTTTCCATATGTAATCGGTGTATCAGCTGGTGCTTGTCATGCAGCGTCGTATCTTTCCAGACAAAGAAATAGAAATAAAACGGTCAATATTGATTATGCATCACATCCGAAATATTTATCGTATAAAAACTTATGGAGAAAACGTCAGCTATTTGATATGGATTTCATTTTTCATGAAATTCCGGAAAAGTATGTGCCGTTTGATTTTGAAACATACTTTAATAGCCCGGAACGTTTCCTTGTAGGAACGACGGATTGTGAAACAGGGCAATCTGTTTATTTTGAAAAAGAAGGAACGAATGATGATGCGCTAAATTTATTACAAGCGTCTAGTTCATTGCCTTTCATTGCACCGGTAGTAAATTATCGCGGTAAACAACTGTTAGATGGCGGGATTTCTGATCCAATTCCAGTTCGTAAAGCGCAAGAGGATGGATTTAAAAAATCAGTCGTTATTTTAACGAGAAATCATGGCTACGCGAAGAAAAAATCAAGGTTTGGATGGGTTGCAGCGAAAGCTTATAAAAAATATCCGAACCTTGTTAACACGATGCTAAATCGTTATGAAGTGTATAATGAAACACTTCACTACATTGAAAAAGAAGAACAAGCTGGGAATTTATTTGTTATTCGTCCAGAAGTGCCGCTTCAAGTAGATCGTATGGAAAAAGATACAGCAAAACTACAAAATTTATACGAGCAAGGCTATGAAGACGCAAAGAGACAATTTGCAGATTTAAAGGCGTTCTTGCAAAAATAAGTATTAGGCTGCGGAGATGGAGTTCTCTGCAGCCTTTTTTTGTATTGCTTGCTTATCCGTTACTTTTTAAAAATGTATGAATGTTTAAGTGTTTAAAGAGTTTGTAAAACATCGGGGGTTCTTGTTGAGGAGAATTTATTTGAAGGATATTATGATGATGTAGCGCTACTAAACTATTAAATTTATGAGGTGATTGTTAATGAAAGGAAAAGTTTTTTCAATTACGACTTTAGTATTATTAGCAACATCAATCTCAACAAGTGCATTCTATCCAACTCTAAGCGGTCACAAAAGCGGTAACCTACTATCTTACAGAGCTCAAACTACTACGAATCAAAATGCATCTCGTTGTTCAGTAGCAATTTCTTTTATTAAATCAAATGGAAATAATTCATATATTGAAAGCGCTTCAGACAAATTAGGATCCCATGAATCTGGAAGAGCATTAAACGCAACTGTGAGTAATGGTGCATATAACGCCTTTGGTGCAAAAGGACTATACTCGGAGCATTATGCAAATGAGAATAATGACTATCAAGAAGATACACACAAAGGTACTTTTGATAGTAATGGTAACTTACGATTACAGTGGTAAAAAGCATTAAACAGTTGTCTTTATAAATATTTAGATAAGGGGAAGGGGATGTTCATCATCTCCTTCTTATTTAAAAGGAGCACAGACATGTACCTAGCTTTTAAAAATATAAAAAGCAATAAACTGTTTTTCTTAATTCTCCTTATGTCATTTTTTATTTCTTTTCTTTCTATATCAATAGCCGCACTTTTAACAGAGTCTAAACGAAACTTTATATCGGCTTTTCAAATCGGTTTTCCAGAGAAGAACCAAGTTTTAACTGTTCCGATAGCGAATGCAACTGAATTGGAAGAGATAATTCCTTTCATACAAGATACTTTTGTTAAAAGTGATATTTATGTAGAGCATTTAAAAGCATTAAATAGTTCAGGGGCAACAAAGATCATAGCTGTGAATTTAAAAGATGATTATTATTGGAAGCCATATATTTCTGAAGGACAATATTTTCATCGTGAAAATGTAAACGATATGGTTGTTGGCGATCAAACGAATGTAGAGGAGTTATATGAATTTGATGATACATATAAAAAAATAGGAACTATATCAAGAAAAGACAGTGACGTCGGTGTAGCAGGCATATACGTTCCACTTCAAAACTTACCTACTATATCTAAAAAAGGTATTATTGAGAGTAAACAATTACAATTAACAGTTGTTAATCCTACATCATCTATTCATAACGAAATAAAAAAGTTTATGGGTAGGAGTAAAGAAGTGCTTTCGGGAGATGTTCAAATGCTGAATGAACGAGATCTTCAAGAACTACATGTGACACATATAGATCCAGCAAATAAGTATTATTATAAATTTATTCTTGTTGCAATTGTTTCTGGCATTTCTGCGGTTTTATTTTGGATTTATAAAAAAGAAAGAGAGATTTCATTAAAAAAAGCAGTAGGTGCTTCTAATATATC
>NZ_JBEUTW010000171.1:0-7150 GCF_040492675.1 Bacillus sp. AP50 | reverse complement strand
CCACGTTCTTTTAAAATCGTCGCTCTTTTTGATACATCATTTTTTAACGTTTCGATTTCACTTGCTTGATTCATGGCGAATGAAAGAATAACAATAAGAGCAATGCTAAATAAAGAAGAAATGCTTAATAGTGTGAACAGTAGTTTTTTTCGAATACTAACATATTTCATCGTTACCCCTACCCTCATTTAAACTATTTATTATAATTTATAGATATTTAAAACGAAATTAATAAAAACATTATTATGAAGTTATTAATCTGTTCAATGAAAATTATAGCAGATAATGGAAGGAGTCAGATTGGTATTAGAAAAAGTTCTTAAAATGTATACATTTGCATATCATAAAATTCATAAATAAATATTAGAAATGCTATTGAAATTTGAAATGACATCATGTATACTTCTAATTAGTTGATAACGATTATCAATATCAACTAAAACATTACTCTTCGTTATGTTGGTCATACCCCTTTTTGACGACGTAAGTCAGAGACGAAATGTTGAAATATCTTGTGTCCTATTCTACAGAATTATGGTAATCTCCAACCTCAACTTATATGCGTGAGCATGCAAAAAGGATCCTATCCGTGAAGGGATCCTTTTTTGCATGTTGTCGCAATTATTGTATATAGACCAGGGATACGTTCTTCGATTCCTTCCGGTGCAGTAGAAGGGAAGAGCCATCTTTGATGAGGTCCGTGTTCTTCAACTAGTTTTTCAATTTTAAAATGTTCTTCCGCAAGTGTTGAAATGATTTCTCCTAACGTCCAGCGACGGATGGTTGTTTTAAGTAGCGATTCTTTCTGTGCTTCTGTAAGAAGGATGCTATAAGCAACATCATCTTCAATTAATTCTTCATCGAAATAATTTCCACTTGCTCGAAATGATGGATGGTCTACTCCTAATAGCTTTGTGTATATTGGATGGTAATCGCGAAGGATAAGTATTCCACCGGGCTTTAGTAGTTGAGAGATTGTTGTGAAAAGTGGTTTTAAATCTAGAAAGTAATGGAGTACACCAAGTTCCAGCAATACGATATCAAATGATTCGGAGAGCTGTACATTTAATACATCAGAAACGACATACTGGATAGAGACATCTGCTGCGTCCGCAAGTTCATTTGCATATTTTGCATTACTTGCTGAAATATCAACAACTGTTACGTCAGCTCCTAAAAGAGCGAGTGCGACAGCTTTATTTCCTTTTGAGCCGAGTAAATTAATAATACATTTTCCTTTTGGAGATTGTATGTAAGGTAAATAATGTGCTACTTCGCGCGTGGGATCTTCCATGATTTTTTTCGCATAATCAGCTGGTGCCCCGTGGCGATTCGTCCAAGCTTCATAAGCAGCTGTATTCCAGCTTTTTTCATTTATAGTGCTTAGTTGTTTTTGGTTCAATGTTATCACTCCTTTTGTGAACGTATATTTATTCGGCAGGGGGATGGGATTTCCTTTTCTTTCTGGATAAAAGTTTGATTTTTCCGTGATTAAGTCGTACAATACTTTTTATACGTAAAAGCGTTGAAAAGGAAAAGTAGGATGAACACATTCTTTCCAGAGAGCTTCGGTAGCTGAGAAGAAGCAAGAATATTCATTTGAACAATGGCCTTTGAGCTTCGTCCTGAACTTATCAAATGATAATAGTAGGCGGCGACGAGAGTTGGTACTCGTTATCAAAACCACAGTATAAGAGCACATAGCTCCGTACTTGTTAAGGCTAATTATGTGAGTAATTGGCGAAATAAGGTGGTACCGCGACTGTTTATACAGCCCCGCCCTTATCTTTTTTAAGATAAGGGCGGGGCTTTTTATATTTAAAAGGAGGAATGTAAGATGAGTATTTTTATTGGAGGCGCTTGGCCGTATGCAAATGGTTCGTTACACCTTGGCCATATTGCGAGTTTGTTACCTGGAGATATTTTAGCGCGTTATTACAGGGCAAAAGGTGAGAATGTGCTGTATGTTTCAGGGAGTGATTGTAATGGAACACCGATTGCAATTAGAGCAAAACAAGAAGGTGTGACAGCGAAAGAAATTGCTGATAAGTATCATGAAGAGTTCCAGCGATGTTTTCGTAGCCTTGGTTTTACTTATGATTGCTATACACGTACAGATAGTGAGCACCATCATGAAACGGTTCAAAATGTTTTTTTACGTTTATTAGAAGAAGGACATATTTATAAAAAAACAGTGGAACAAGCGTATTGTGAAACGTGTACGCAGTTTTTACCGGATCGTTATGTAGAAGGAATATGTCCACATTGCCATGAAGCAGCAAGAGGAGATCAATGCGATGCTTGTTCTGCTATTTTAGATCCTCTCGATTTGTTAGAAAAGAAATGTAAGTTATGTGGTAGTACGCCATCTGTAGAGGAAACAGAGCATTTCTATTTTGCATTGCATACATTTCAGCAGCAAATTAAAAGAGCTGTAGAAATTGCCAAACAAACAGGGACATGGCGCGACAATGCGATTCAACTAACAGAGAGATATGTAAAGGAAGGATTACTAGATAGGGCCGTATCACGTGATTTACCAATTGGGGTACCAATTCCAGTAGAAGGGTATGAAGATAAGAAAATTTACGTATGGATTGAAGCAGTGACAGGCTATTATTCAGCGAGTAAACATTGGGCTGAAGAAACAGGGAAAGATGATCAAGAGTTTTGGGATAGCGAAGCGAAAACATATTATGTGCACGGAAAGGATAATATTCCGTTTCATTCCGTCATTTGGCCAGCGGTATTACTTGGAATAGGGGAGGAAGCAATCCCGCGTCATATCGTTTCGAATGAATATTTAACAGTTGAAAAAAGAAAATTATCTACAAGTAAAAACTGGGCAGTATGGGTGCCTGACATATTAGAACGCTATGATCCAGATTCTATTCGTTACTTTTTAACCGTCAACGCACCAGAAAATCGCGATACTGATTTTTCATGGCGGGAATTTATTTACAGTCATAATAGTGAATTATTAGGTGCATACGGGAACTTTGTGAACCGGACATTAAAGTTTATCGAAAAATATTATGGTGGTATCGTGCCGAAGGGAAGTATTGAGGTAGAGCTGAAAGATAAAGTAGAAGGATTATATAAGCGTGTAGGAGAAGCGATTGAGCAAACTAAATTTAAGGTGGCGCTAGAAACAATATTTGATACAGTACGTTTTGCAAATAAATATTTTGATGAAAAGCAGCCTTGGAAACAAAGAGAAGATGATTCAGTTTCATGTGAAGAAACGATTTATAACTGTGTGTATCTTATCGCTAATTTTGCCCATCTCCTTGAACCATTTTTACCATTTTCAAGTGAAAGAGTTCGAAACACATTGTCGATTGTGAACCGAAATTGGGAACCGCAAAATACGTTGCCAAGTAGAATTGATAGCGTGCAGCCATTATTTGAGCGAATCGATGTAAAACAAATTGAGCATGAGATAGAGAAGCTGTATGGAGCGGTAAAATGAGATAGAGAAAAAGACCTTTCAAGTAAATGAAAGGTCTTTTGTTATGCAGTATGATTCTCTTTCTTATCTTTCAAAAAGAAAAGTACAGCAAGGATTACAAGAATAATAGCTGCAATATCATACGTTATTTTAAATGTAGTATTAAAGTTTAAGTACTCTACGAAAGGAGTTTTCACTGCTCCTGCATATATACAAACGGGAACGAGAAGTAAATCGTAAAATTTCTTTTCTTTCATATATCTTATTAGGAAGAAGATACACATAATAGCAAAAAATACGATGCTTAAAATAGTCATTTATACCTCCAGATAAATTTACTTATTTTAATTGCAGTTATATCTTTTATATAAATTCTGTATTTTTTCAAGCGCTGTGCACGCGATTGTGTTTCCTTTCTTTCCTAGCCGTAAGCAGCTGAGGAGTGAAGATCCCAACCAATATAAAAATAATTCCAATCCACTGCATGAACGTTACGACTTCATGTACAAGTGTAATTGAAGCAATAATAGCAGTTGGTAATTCAGCTGCACCTAATATCGTACTAAGCCCTGTTCCAACCTTTGGTACACCGATTGAAAAACAAATGACAGGTACGACAACACCGAACAAGCCGAGGAAGAAAGCATATTTCCATAGGCCAGCTTGCAAAGCACCGTCTGTTAAAAAGGTTGGCGGAAAGAATAGGCATACGATAAGAGTAGCACTTGTTGTCATAAGAAAGCTTTTCGTATAAGGCGGAACATCCGTAGCGACGCGCCCGCTTGCAAAAACATAGAATGAAAAAGAGACCGCAGCTAATAGCCCAAAGATAATCCCTTTCGTAGAAAAACTTTGTCCGAGGCCTTCAAATACACCACCTGCAAACAATGTACCAGCAAATAAAATAAGGATAGATATGATCTTATCGCGGCTTGGAAATGTTCGATTTGCAATGGCTTCGATAATGACACCAATCCAAGTGAACTGAAAGAGTAGGACGACAGCGATAGATGCGGGTAGTTCTTCTACAGAAATAGCGTAAAAAATCCCAGTCATACTCATTGTTGTTCCGACGGTTAGTAATGAAAAAAATTGTTTTTTTGTTACTTTATGATGTGAAAAGAAAAGAACGAGTAGAAATAGTCCAATCCATCCGAAGACATATTGTCCCCCTAGGAGTTGATGTGCTGAAAATCCATTTATGAATCCGAGTTTGAAAATAGTTGAAAGTATGCCGTAGCTGCAAGCACCGAATAAAACGAGCAATGAATATTTAAACTTTTCCATAAAAAATCCTCCTTTTAAGTAATAAAAAACGCCCGCTATCCAAATAAGGATAACGGGCGAACGAAACAGAGTAAGACACTCTACAAAATTCCGCCACTCACACATGAAGTATGAGTTTGGGGTATGTAATTATAGTGAATGTTACATTGCTTTTGGGAATACAATGGAGCATTTTACACCTTGAGCTGTGTTTTGTATCCCGTAAGGAAACTGATGTTTATCTAATATTTGTTTCACGATATATAATCCAAGACCACTACCTTGTACTAACCCGTGTTTATCAGGATTTGCGCGATAGAAAGGCTCAAATAAATGAGCAAGTTTATCTTCATCAATTTGTGAACCTGTATTTAATACTTCTAATGCGTAACCATTTGGTTTTTCATAAAGCTTTATATATACGTGCTGATGGTCAATTGTATAATGAATTGCATTTGAAATAATGTTAAAAATAGCAGTTTGAATAAATTTAGGATCAGCTAAAATTTGTACGTCGTGTTTAATATTAGATTGTACATTTAATTGTTTTACAGATACAAAGTAATCTACTTTCTTCATAACATCCTCAATAATATTAGATAAAGAAATGACTTCTAAATTCGGTTTAAATTGAGGGTTTTGTATTTTGGATAATTCCGACATTTTTTCCGTTAATATGTTAATGTCTTGCATCATCTCGTAGGAACGTTTCAAATACTTATCTCTATCTTTATAAGCTCCAATTCCGTGAATCATGCCATCTAGTTGTCCCATGACGGCTGCGATTGGTGTTTTTAATTCATGGGACACCATAGACATAAATTCTTTACGAGATTGTTCTAATTGTTGTTCCTTCTTGAGCTCGTTTCTTAAATCTTGATTGCTTGCATGTAAATTCTTCACAATATTTGGTACTTGTGAAGCAGCTACTTGCAAATTAAAATCTGTTTGATCTGCATTTTTGTTAAGTAGCTTTTTATCGGAGAAATCAAGATTCATAATATCTTTTAAAGCATCACTCATATATTGAAAAGGTTTGGCAATTAGTTTTGTATAAATTAATGATCCGAGTAGTGATAATGCAAGCATTGTCGCGCCAATATGTGGAGCTAATTGCTGCAACGCATCTGCTAACTTTGGATTATCATTTGTATCATTTGTTTTACTTGCTGCATTTTGTGTATGTAAGGCATCATTATTAGCGGCTTTCTTTTCTGCTTCTGTAGGCGGATTAGAAGTGCTATTTTTCCCCGAAAGATTTTGTGTATGTTCTTTTGCCTTTGCAGTTTGGCTAGGCTGCAAAAGGTGATTGATAGCTGTAGAAAGAGATTTATAATCTATAATAGAAGATTGGAAATTAGAAATACTCCCCTTTGACACAGCTTTATTTTGCTTCGTTTTACTTCCGTCGTTTTGCTTATCTGAATCGGCCTGTTCTGTAGTCGGCGTTCCATTTTCTTTCGCAAAACGTTCTTTATCGTAGTTTGAAGCTAGAAAGTAAATAATTTGATAAAGACAAAGTGATAAAAGAATACAAAATAATAAGGTTTTGATGAAAATATTTTTGGTGATGTTGTCTTTGCTACGATTCGATTTTGTAGCCAATGCCTTTCACCGTTTTAATATAAGGAATTCCTAATTTTTTTCTTAAGTTTTTAATATGTGTATCTATAACTCTTACATCACCATAATGTTCATAGCCCCATACCTTATTCAACAAATCACTTCTTGATAATACTTTTCCTCGATTTTGCAGTAAAGTATAAATAATTTCAAATTCTTTTGTTGTCAATTCAATTTGATTACCATGAACATAAGCTGCATATGCTGTAGAGTTTAACATCAATTCATGGAATTGTAGTATAGTTGCAGCTTCTGCTTCCTTCGTTGCTGCCCTTCTTAATACAGCCTCTACACGCTTAATAAATACAGTGTAATGGAACGGTTTCGTAATATAGTCATCAATACCTAACTCAAATCCTTTAATTTCACTTTCTTCATTATGTAAGCCTGTTAACATAATGATTGGTACATCAGATTGTCCTCGCATAATTTTACAAATACTATAGCCATCTATATCTGGTAACATTACATCGAGGAGGACAAGATCGTATGAATTTTTTTGGAAAAGAAGAATACCTTCTGTTCCGGCACCAACTACATCAACGGTAAAGTTTTGTGCCATTAGAAATTCACGAATCAGTTCTTGTATATCTGGGTTGTCTTCAATCACCAGTATATGCGTCATAGTAACACCTCCTAAATAACGCTTTTTACTGCAATATTCGAATTCATCATTTTTCGAGTGACTCAGATTGTTTATACATATAATAAGCCCCCGCTATAAAATAATCATGAAGGTAGCAAGGGGAATAGTTTAGTGTTACTGAATAATTCAGAATTACAGTAGTTCTATTATAGTATGTATTATAA
>NZ_JBEUTW010000170.1:0-8578 GCF_040492675.1 Bacillus sp. AP50 | reverse complement strand
CCTATTAAATTATATACAAGAATATATATTGCATAAATTACTACAAAACTTAATATAAACTGCATATTATAAAAGTAAATCCAATTCATTGCCTCTATGAAACTCATATTAACTTGCATGACAATATAAAATAACGCTACTGTATGAGCTAATAAAAGTAATATAAAATGCACTCGCAGGGATGCTCTAAGTATAGACATCTCTTTTTTATTGAAATGCGTAATATAAAACGTTATGCCCCATATGAAAATCATCATAACACTTAAAACAAGCTTTTGATTTAAATGATCTTTCATCATGTCTAAATTAAAAACCTTTAAAATCATAAACAGCATAGTTATTACTAATAAAGTCACCATACTACTTATAATGCTAGAAATTAATATATTTCTTTTTGGAAGATGAAAAAGTGTAGAACCATACTTCAATTCATTCCCTCGTTTCTATGTCTTAATTTCCCCCGCATCGAAAGAACTATTTCTATTAAAATAACATATATTACATATTTCGTCTGCATACTTGCTTCTACCATAAATGTATTGTCTTAATATTCCCTTAATCAACAGTTAAATTGTGGTATACAAATTACTCATTCTTGAAAAACTTAATTTCAGCATTCCACTTTATGATATAATAACTATGTTTTGGAAATCCTTAATACTATTAAAGATTTCACATAAAAATACGAAAGAATTAATAAAAAAGGAGTTGCTCATTTTTGCTTACTAAGTTTAAGAGTTTGCCTAAAGCGGTATATGCAATTTTGGCGCTTTCTTTCCTGTTGCACGTTTTTTGTTTAGTAAAACAGCCAGGATTAGATGGAGAGTTAGTCAAAGTAACATATGGTGCAAATGATGCCTTTAACTATTCGTTAACAGCTGAACAACTATTAAAACATGGTGTATTTGGTTATGTGTATTTAGAACCTAGTGAAGTTCCAGGGAAAAATGCATATATTACACCAGGTCAGCCATTACTATTAGCTGGCGCTATGATTATTTCTGATATTACATCAATTCCTTACTATTACGTAGCAACTGTTATTAACATGATCATGAACCTTTGCACAGTGCTATTAGTATTCTTAATAGGAAAAGAATTGTTCGAAAAAAACATTTATGGAATTGTTGCAAGTATTTTATATGCTATTTATCCAAGTAACTATACATACTTCCGTACATTGCTAACAGAAGTTCCATCCATATTCTTATTGGCGTTATGTGTATATGTATTTGTTCTCGCATGGAAATACAATAAAGTGAAATTCCATATATGGTTTGGAATTGTCGTTTCAATTTTACTTATGTTCCGTCCAAATCCAGCTCCAATGATGCTCATTCCTGTTCTTGTTGTGTTATTTACATATGGATTTAAAGAATCCATTCGAATCGGATTGTTATGGTTTATCGGACCTTTCTTTATTATTGGCGCATGGGTTGTTCGTAACTACTTAGCACTCAACCAATTTATTTTATTCTCAACCCAAGGTGCAGATCCACTAATTGCCGGTGCAGATCCATTTAATAAAATTGGATATGAAAATATAGTAAATGAAATGAGAGCTAAAGGCTTAGATGACAAAGGTGCATACGCAAAAGAATTAATTAAGAACGGATTTAAGACGGACTTCACTTATTGGTTCTCTTGGTTCACTGTCGGTAAAACAATTGAATTATTCAAAACAGCTCCTGCTGTAGACCAATATCGTATTCACAACTTTATGCAACTATGTCATAGAGTGTTTATCATCGGTACATTCTTGAGCAGCTTCTGCTTCATGCTAAATTCATTTAAACATAAACGCGTTATGATGCTAGTAGCAAGTTCAATTATTTACATTATCTTCTCAAACTTATTCTTAGCAATTAATCGCTATGGATTTTTCATTAATCCTCTTATGTGCTTAATTCTTGCATACGGATTAATTCACATTGTGCAGAAGCTTCCATTCTTCCGCACTAATCAAGCATAATAAGAAAGAGGTCGTCCACCGTTGGACGACCTCTTTCTTATTCCCCCACACTTTACACACGGCCAATTTGTCCATTCTGTAATCACACTTTAATTCCGTATGTATGTGTGTCTGTATTTGTCAAAATATCTTTCACAACACCACTCACTGTTTTACGTATAAATGCAAGTTTTTTACAACTATTACTATAACGAAAAGAGAAAATGATTAGTATGTGTATTATATAAAAGGAAGCAGCCATATTTTCCATACGATACATACGAGCACTATAACTACAAAATCAAAAAAATCTAATCTCGGTCCTTTTTTCATATTCATATGTAGCCACATATAAAACCATTTTATTTTTGTATATTTATGGATGTTTTTCTTTGCAAATCGGTAAATAAGCATTTGCATAATAAAAAATCCGGCCACAAAAATAAATAATAAGATGAGAAATCCAATCACAAAATTCCTCCTATTTTTGTAGCGTTTTTTCTACTATCCGATTTTTCAAAACCCACTCTTCAAACTGGGCACTTCCAAATTCCCAACTAAGATCGCGAGCATGTACAGAAAAAACGTAATAACCGGCATATTCGTCCATAAACCTACCTAACTCTACATCGTCTTTCTGAATACCGTATACTCCAAAATTAAAATACACATCCCATACGTCTTCATTCTTCCTCTTATAAGCGATCGATTCCATATCACATTCTGTCCCGAAATAATCAAGATGTAAATGTACGCTATCATCGTATTCGTACTCCATTTTATCACCCCTTATATTTGTACTTCTTTACCACCCAAAAAATTCCTGCTATCTACACTCACATATGGGCACTTACCTACATATCATGCTTGTAGAGTGACTTCTAGGAGGTGTTATATAGTGAAAAAATTAATCGCGATTTTTTGCATCATGTTACTAGCTGTTTTTACTTTTGCTGCTTGTAGTAGTAAAAAAGAAAGTACGAAAGAACAAACTCAAAACATTCGCGTTGGCGAAGTTACCCATTCTCTCTTCTATGCCCCATTATATGTCGGGATTGAAAAAGGATTTTTTAAAGATGAAGGACTAAATATTGACCTACAAACAACAGCTGGTGGCGATAAAACGATGACCGCCCTATTATCTGGCGGAATTGATATTGCTCTCGTCGGTTCTGAAACGTCTATTTACGTTCATCAACAAGGAGCGAAAGACCCTGTCATTAACTTTGCACAGCTTACACAAACAGATGGGACATTTTTAGTTTCACGTAAAAAACTAGACTCTTTTAATTGGAATGACGTAAAAGGTGTTACATTTTTAGGACAGCGTAAAGGCGGCATGCCGCAAATGGTTGGGGAATACGTTTTAAAGAAAAATGGCATTGATCCTCGGAAAGATACGAACTTAATTCAAAATATCGAATTTGCTAATATTGCAAATGCCTTTGCATCTGGTACAGGAGAGTTTGTGCAGCTCTTTGAACCGACTGCAAGCATATTCGAAAAAGAAGGTAAAGGTTATATCGTCGCTTCATTCGGAAATGAATCTGGTACTGTTCCTTATACAACGTTCATGGCAAAAGAAAGTTTCTTAAAGAAAGATAAAGCTGCTGCTGAAAAGTTCACACGTGCGCTCTATAAAGCACAGCAATGGGTTGATACACATAGTCCAGAAGAGATTGCTGATGCTGTTTCTCCGCTATTTAAAGACACTTCGAAAGACATTACAGTAAAAGTAATTGAACGGTATAAAAAACAACATTCTTATGCGACAAATCCACTACTAGATGCGGAAGAATGGAAACAGCTCCAAACGATTATGAAAGATGCTGGTGAATTACAAAAAGAAGTCCCACATGAAGCGCTCGTCAATACAAAAATTGCCGAAAGCGTTATTAAGAAATAGAGGCGAAGTGTATGAGTTTTTTACAAATACGTAACGTTTCTCACTGTTTTTTCGCAAAAGAGAATGCCAAACTTATTCTCGAAGATATGAGCTTACAAGTGGAAGAAGGCGAATTTATTTCTATACTCGGCCCAAGTGGTTGCGGTAAAACAACGCTCCTCTCAATCATTGCTGGACTACTTGATCCAATTGATGGTATCGTCTTTTTAGATGGTGAACCAATTACAACGAAAACTTCATCTATGGGATATATGTTGCAGCAAGATTACTTATTCCCGTGGAAAACAATTGAAGAAAATATTATGCTTGGACTTCATATTCGAAAGATTTATGATGAACAGATGAAAGAACATACTTTAAATCTTTTAAAACAAGTCGGTCTACATGGGGTAGAAGGACAATATCCTCGTGAACTATCCGGCGGTATGCGTCAACGTGCTGCTCTCGTTCGAACGTTAGCAACTGATCCGAAAATTTTATTACTAGATGAACCATTCTCCGCACTCGATTATCAAACGAAATTAAAACTAGAAGAACTCGTTTTCAACTTACTAAATAAATATAAGAAAACATCACTACTTGTTACTCACGATATTGAAGAGGCGATTGCGATGAGTGATCGTATTTATTTACTGCAAGCGAATCCTGGAAAAATCGCAAAAACCTTTATCGTCCCGGAAAGTATCCGTTCTTTATCACCGCTAGAAGCACGCCATCACTACGATTTCCCAGCCCTCTTTCAAGATATATGGAAGGAGCTGGAACGACTTGGATAATATAAAACAACTACATGAACAATTTCGAAAGAAAGAACGCAGGCGTGCTTGGATTGCTCGCTCATTACAGCTTTTACTACTTATTCTTTTCTTTGCACTATGGGAAATAGCTAGCAAAAAAGAATGGATCGATCCTTTACTCTTTAGTTCTCCTTCGAGTATTTGGGATCTCTTCTTAACGAAATGGATCGACGGTTCACTTTGGGTCCACATATGGACGACATTGCTGGAAACAGGAGTAGGCTTCATTCTCGGAACGGTACTCGGTGCTATTATTGCCACGTTTCTTTGGTCGATGCCACTTCTAGCCCGCGTACTTGATCCTTACCTCGTCGTCCTAAATGCAATGCCAAAAGTTGCACTCGGTCCAATCATCATCGTTATTTTCGGTCCAAACATTTCATCTTCTATCGCAATGGGAGTAATCATTTCCATCATCATTACCATTCTCGTTATTTACAGTGCATTTCAAGAAGTCGATTCTAACTATATAAAAGTGATGGACACATTTGGCGCAAATAAATGGCAATGTTATAAGCAAGTCGTTCTCCCTGCATCCTTTCCAGCAATTATCTCAACGTTAAAAGTAAATGTTGGTTTATCCTGGGTCGGTGTTATTTTCGGAGAACTTCTCGTTTCCAAACAAGGACTTGGCTACTTAATTAGCTACGGATTCCAAGTCTTTAACTTCACACTCGTCTTACTTAGCGTACTACTCACATGTGTTCTTGCAACTCTTATGTATGTATTTGTTGAGGCATTTGAAAAAATTCTAATTGGAAAAAGAAAAAGAAGCTGACTCAAAACAGTGCGCTATAGTCAGCTTCTTTCTTTTACCTTTTATCACACATTTTCGTTTCATTTGTAATGTTTCCATCCGCAACCGTAACTGTATGGAAACAGTCTTTCACACGTACTGTAACGACATTATCTTTTCGATCTATCACATGATAATCATTAAACTTTTCATTCAAAGCACTACGAATTTGCTCCCCTTCAAAAATCGGAAAACCGTGAGACATTACCCAAATGAGACCAGCAACAGCAAGAATCGTTTTCATACGTTTCATTACCTCCTCGAGAGTAAACTTATAGTCCCTACAACACGCGCATTATAATTGTGTCTAAATTGTGACATTTTTATACTAATTCTATTTTATACCGCAAGTTCCTTCTTCTTTTTAATAAAAATACAGAATTTTCAATTTTATCAACATAAAAAAACGCAAAGAATTAAAAATTCTTCACGCTTTTCTTTAACGAAACTATATCGAAAGCATACCTCACATTAGTCTCCACTTTGTTGTTCTATCGTTTTTGAAACATCATATAATCCCGACAGCACTTCCGCTCTCATTTTTACAAGCTCAGGGAACTGATAGAAGAAAGCAATTTTTTTATATTTTAACTCTGTTCCTTCTTTCACCTTTTTTGAATCTTGTAAAATGAACGCTGTAAATGTATCTGCGATATCCTCCGTTACATTTGTTGTTCCATACAGCGATACAAAATCATCATGCTTTTCTTTATAAAATTCAATTTGTGCCTCTTCACTTTCTTCTACTTTCTTTTCTGTCCACTCTTGCTCAATTGGTTTCCAAAATTCATTATAAAATTGGTTAATATACGAAGTTTTTCTCGCACATCCATTTTTCAAGAACACCGTTTTACATTTATTTCGATATGATGAAATGTCTTTCTCTTCATCAAACGCCTCTAAATATTTCCTATCCACTGGTACTTGTTTATGCCCAATCGTTAATACGTGAGCCGTTTCATGAATTAATGTTTTCATCACTTCATCTATATTCACCCCAGAATCGAGCACGTCTAAACTAAGCAACCAATCTCTCGGGTCATCCATACTTGGCATGACATGGGCAACAACGCCGTCATAACCATCCGTTATTAAATCCAACCCTGTTATATTCTCACGATATTTCACTGGAATGAGAGTGCGATACATGTCCCATAACGTTTCATGATACTCTCTATCTTGCCGCTGGCTTAACAAATCATCTTTTGCTACTTTGTCATCTGCAAAAACTTTATTCAATCTCTTACGATCCAATTTCTCAAAATAAGGATCTACAATTTCATCATCATCGATATAATAAGAAGCTAAAAAGAAGTAATTGTCATCCTCTTCTTTTTTCTGTTCCGCCTCTTTCATATTCATACTTTCATACTCTTCTATGTCATAATCCTCTACTTTTTCAAGTTCTGAAAGTCCCTCTATCTTTTTATATACTTTTTGTAATGTTTTATCTCCTATTTGCGTGCACTCTTCTTCTGTTTTACAAATTTCTTTTTCATTCGTAACCTCGATAGCACTCTCGCATCCTGTAACTAAACTGCTTGCTATAATACAACACACTAACTTGCCATACAGTTTCTTCATACAATCCCCCATTATTCCATTCTACAAAATATCATAATCATTTTTTTACGAATATGCGATAATTAATTATAAAAACTGCAAGGAGGCTTCCCATGATTCGTGCAATCTTATTCGACTTAGATGGAACACTATTAGATCGGCGCCAATCTTTAGAACAATTTATTTGTGAGCAATATAATCGCTTCGCCTCACATTTGAAGAGCATAGAGAAATCAAAGTATTGTTCTCGATTTCTTGAACTCGATAATAATGGCTATACGTGGAAGGATAAAGTATATGCTACTCTCCTTTCCGAATACAACATTACTACTTTAACGCAAGAACAACTACTACACGACTATATTACAACCTTCCAACATCATTGTATTCCTTTCAAAAACACGCATGAACTACTTCAACAGTTAAAACAGCGAAACATTAAAATTGGTATTATTACAAATGGTTTTACTGAATTTCAGATGAGCAACCTTCGAGCACTACATATACATACGTATACAAACACCATTCTCGTTTCAGAAGCTGAAGGAATTAAAAAACCTCATCCTGAAATTTTCGAACGTGCTTTGCAAAGACTAGATGTGAAGGCAGAAGAATGTCTTTATGTTGGAGATCATCCAGAAAACGATGTGCTTGGTTCTGAACAAGTAGGGATTCTTGGTGTTTGGAAAAAAGATTCGTTTTGGGGGAATTTTAAGCATTCACGTATCGTAGATGATTTGTTGGAGGTGCTTTCGTTTTTAGAGGTGGAGGTATCAACACAATAATAACAAATAAATTATATCAGCGATTTTCACAATATATCAATTCACCAACCAAAAGTAACAATAATAAGAGGAGGCGTTTTTCACAAACGCCTCCTCTTATTATTCATACACTGTAAACTGAGGTTTACTCGGATGATCTTTTACTAGCGCATCATCTGGAAACTTTGAAACTTTTTGATATACGGCAATGTCACCGATACAACCTCCTGTTAGTAGAATTCCTAAAAATGAGAGTGGCTCCAGATTCATAGCTAATCCCAATACAATTGGCAAAATTCCAGTTGGTAAAAACGGAAGCATTAACACTTTCTTCATTTGCTTTACTGTAACCGCCTGTTTAGAATGAGCATATGCAACACCTAATTTCCAATTAACGCCCCATTTTAGTTCACTCCACGGAACACCTCCGATATAGCGAAAGCCAATTAAATGTATCGCCTCATGAATACAAACGAGAACAATCATTGCGATAATAAAAAGAAACATCGTTAATAATGTAACTTCAACTTGAACCCCACCCGAAAGAAATATATGCAAATAACCAATTCCAAACGACAAAGCAATTATTATAAAAAAGAAAGAAAAGTTTAATTTAACCATCGAAACAGTAACAGTCGTTTCTTTTCTTTTATCCATCTTTCCCCTCCTAAAATGTAAATATATCTTTACAAAATTGTATAATATACCCAAAATAATATAAAGATATATTTACATTTATTCTTACATACAAAAAAAAGAAACCGGCTACTTTACTTCGTAAAACAGCCGATTTCTTCTATA
>NZ_JBEUTW010000169.1:0-5353 GCF_040492675.1 Bacillus sp. AP50 | reverse complement strand
AGCGTGAAAAATTAACAGAATGTATGATGAAAGCACCAAACGAAATGAAGGAATATTTTAATATTCAATTTAAAAATAATAAAGTAGAATCGTTCTATACTGAAATGGCTATGTTTATATGTAAAAAAAGTATAACGTTAAAAAGATAAATGTGTTGCAGTCTTTCTGAAGTACGATATACTTAGTACAGAGAAACTGAGAATTGAGGAATAGTTATAATGATTCGTGTACGCATTGAAGGTACTGAGGAAGAAATGCTTGAATTTATGGGGAAAATGCCAGACATTCCTGGATTTGAAAAGACACATATGAGAGAGCCGAGAAAAGGAAATAACCCGAAATACGATTCAAGTAAAAATGTACTTGCATATTTGTCTTATAAAAAGATTGAAGTCGCCAATAAATAGGCGGCTTTTTTAGTTTGCGCTGTTTCACCGCCTTGTCTTTTTCACATAATAATAATAGTAGATTATGCTGAAGAGGGGTGAGAATAGTTAATAAGAAAATTATCTTTTTTGGAGACTTTGGTATTGATGACGCCGTAGCGTTAATTTATGCAAATAAAACATGTAAATTAGATATTCTAGGTATTGTTGCTGAGTACGGGAATGTATCACGAGATATCGTTACGGAAAATGTTTATTTTTTAGAAAGGTACTATGCTACACAAGTGAAAATTATTGAAGGTGCGAGTAGACCGATGACAGCTGAAGAGCCTTTGTTTTTCCCTGAAATCCACGGGGATCACGGTTTAGGTCCTATTATTCCACCTGAGATGAGAATTTGTAAACGAGAAAATTTTTGTGAATTAATCAAATTAATCGAACCTTGTCCAGAAGATATTATAATTGTGGCGACAGGGAGACTAACGACGCTTGCTACGTTATTTTTATTGTATCCAAATATAATGGATCGTATTTGTTCGTATTATATAATGGGCGGCGCTTTCCTATTTCCAGGTAATGTTACACCAGTATCTGAAGCGAATTTTTATGGTGATCCAATTGCAGCAAATATTGTTATGAAATATGCGAAAAACGCTAGCATATACCCGTTAAATGTAACACAGGGCGCGCTTATTACGCCTGAAATGGCCAATATAATAGATAAACAAGGAACTGGACAGGCGAAACTCATTAAACCAATGATTGATTTTTATTATGAGAACTTCTATAAAAAAGAATATCCGGGTATTGGTGGAAGTCCTATACACGATTTACTACCGTTTATCTCGTTTATAGATGACAGTATTTTCGAATATAAAAAATCGGCAGTGTGGATTAGTACGACAAATGATGTGACTAGGGGCCAAAGTGTAGCAGACTTTAGAAAAATAGCTGAGCCAACAAGGTTTGATAATCGGCCGATTCAAAGAATTGCTGTTGGTTTTAACTATGCAGCTTTTAAAGAAGAGTTTATGCGAACAATATTGAAGCCAGATTGTCCTTAATGTGTGTAATAACAAGTCGGATAAATCGTTAGTTCAAAAAAAGGTTTAATCTGTGTGTATTATTCTCAAAAATCTTAAAGTTGAACAACATGAATAACTTATGAAAAATGTCACATAACTAATGGTAAGCAATTGTTTCTAATTATATTTTGATTGGTGAAATGCAAAGGAGGTTATTATATGATTTGGTCTTTAATCGTCGGTGGTATATTAGGATGGCTTGCGAGCTTAATTACTGGAAAGGACGTACCTGGTGGTGTAATTGGTAATATTATTGCTGGTATTATCGGTTCTTGGGTTGGTTCGAAATTACTTGGTAGTTTTGGTCCAGTCATTGGCGGATATGCAATTATTCCAGCTTTAATCGGTGCGATCATTTTGATTTTCATCGTAAGCTTCTTATTACGAGCAATGCGAAAATGAATGTAAGGGCTGTTTACATTTGTAAGCAGTCCTTTTTATATGTTATGCTAGTATTATACAATCAGGAGGTGTCAGCATTGAAAACATTTACAGTAAATTTCCATCAAGAAGATAATGCTAAAGCGACAACAGTACATAAATTAAGTGAAGAGGACTTTAACAAAGCAACAGAAAAAGGCACTCGTCATCTATTTGATTTAGATACAAACGTTGGATTCTTCGTATTCTTTGACGCAGAAGATGCAGAAGGAAACGATCAATACTTAATGTTACAATACGAAGGTGATCATGAAGAGCCAACTGCGTGCTACGGATTTGATTTAAAACTATACTATCAATTTTTAGCACTGTACTTAAACGATCTTGAGTTCCAAGGTGAAACAGATGAGGAAGAGGAAGAATACGGTCCAATTCATCATTTAGCGCATTTACTTTATCATATTGTTGAAGATGGTAAATCAATCGAAGTGTAATATACATATTTGAAGCTGCCCTTTTTGGGCAGCTTTTTTATATGACATTGGAATGGTGTACTGTGAGCTAAATAAAGTGAAACTTTAATCAGTGGGGGGTGTTCATCCCCACTGATTATCAGCCCTCACCAATCGGGCTTTTACGGACAGCAGGGCCCCCACCTAACTTCTTTGTTTCCGCTGAATTTTGAGGTGGGGATCTTACTGCCCGGCAAATAGCGGGATAAATTAATAATAGAAATTTATTTATTACTTTCATGTTAGCATCGTAAAACACCTGTTATAATGATTGTAATTAAATTCATGGAGGCTAATTCTATGCTTGTAGATGTAAAAGCTTTTATTAAAGCTGCAGGTTTAACATGTATTTCATCATTAAGTGGAGATAACACGTTTGCTTATAATTTTGAAACTGTAAAAAATACTATCGCTACATTTTTTAAGAAGCTAAGATTTACCGTATAATTTTATTTCAACCAGTAGGAAAAGAGTAATCACTTCCTACTGGTTTTTTTCTGTTTCAAGGAGCTGTTGTGAGAGCATGTTTTAAGTTATAGATAGAGGATATTATCATTGAGAAGAGAAGGTTTAAATAAGGATATGAAAATGGTTTCGTTTATCAGGAGGTAGTTACTTCGGATATAACAGACTTGGTTACTTTTTAGAAACAGCTTTTGTAATATATTTTGTACAAGCTTTTGGAGAGAATGAAGCAGTGACTTTTTGGAACAAACATAATTTGAAAAGTAGTGTAATGGGTTGGTTAACGAAATGAATAAGATGCAATAGGGGGTAAAAATGATGAAAATATATTTAAAAATAGTTATGTTATTTTTGGTGTTTACATGTATGTTTGCGCTAGCCGCATGTAAAGAGACAGACGAAAAAAAGGAAACAAATCCAACCTCGGAAAATAATAAAAATGAACAAAGTAATTTTTCAGAAGAACAGAAAAATCCTGAAGCAAAACCAAGCAATGAAAAAACAACAAAACCATCGCCTGACCCAGATTCGAAAAATAGAACACTTAATCAAAAATCAATTAACCACGTTAAAGATTTGTTTGAACTCGCAAAAGAAGGAAAAGTACCTAATGTACCATTTGGAGCCCATACAGGGGATATTGAAGAAATTGAAAAAGTGTGGGGGAAAGCAAATAAAACCGAATATGCAGGGAACGGAATGTACGCAATTTTTACAAATAAAAATGTTGTTTTCGGATTTAATAAAGGGTCACAAGTTTTTGATGTACGCTCATATCATGCAGAACTAAAATTGATTACATTACAAGAAATTGAAAAAGCATTAGGAAAACCATCTTCAGTTAAAGAGAATGGTGAAGATAAAATATATGTATACAAAGTAAATAACCAGTATGAGCTGAAATTTGTCATTCCAAAATCGACTGGTAAGGTAGATCATATTTCTGTATTTTCACCAGAGGATAGTATTAATAAAATGGCAGGATAAGAAATTAAGTGATTTCAAAAACACCTCACTTTCCTTAAGTGAGGTGTTTTTAGTTGTAAATAAGGAACGTCTCCTGCCAAATAAAACATACTTTCATACGCGAAATACTTCACTTTTGTTTTTTAATATTCATCCAATAAGAAATATTGATCTACTGAAAAAGTAGTAACCTATAAATTATGTGTAGGCTGGTTCATGATTTTTTTACGTTCTAAATTTTGAACAAACAGTGCTTGAACAATACCTCCAATTAATAAGAAACTAGCACAAATATAAAACAGCATACTTCCATTTAACTTACTTAATAAAACTGCACCAATAACTGGTCCGCATGTTCGAGATATATCCCAGTGTATACCGTAAATTGAAAAATATAAACCACGTTTATTGTGAGGTGCAATTTCTGAAACGAATCGTAATAAATGGTTTAGAGCAATACTTTCTCCAATGACTAAAAAGAGTAAGGTGAAGAACAACGAGAATATCGTCGTTGAATAACTAAAGCCAACTGCAGCTATTGTATAGCAGGCGTAAGAAATAAGGATGATTTTCGCCATAGAAAATCGTTCAGACCATTTTACGAGGAAGATTTGTAGAATGATTTCCAAAATGGCTTTGCATGTTGAAATAAATGCGAGTATGAATACGAGATTAGGAAATACATGTTCTGCAAAAATACGATAATTCGTCTCAGTTTGTGCATAAAAAAAGCTAATAGGAAGTGTAGAAACCATAAGACCGAATATGGCATAATGTTTAAAAATAAATTGCTTTGGTGAACTTGCCTCAACTGTTTGTTTCGACTTACTCATAGGTGGAACGGTTTCTGGGAGCTGGGTCCAAACAACAACGGCATATATCGTAAGGGTTACACTTTGCACGATAAATAAATATTCTGGGTGAGTATTATAAAAACTTGCACCTATTAAAGGGCCGACTACGGATCCAATTGCTCCCATCGTTTGTAGGAGAGCAAAAACTTCTGCTTGCTGCTCTTGTTTTGTTAAATCAGCAATTTGTGCACGCTGAGCTGGAATGTATAAGGAACGGCCAATACCATTAATGACATATAACAGTGCAAATATAAAAACGGATTGAGCGAAAACGAAACTACCGATTGCAACACCTTGTAGTAATAATCCGAGTAACATAATTTTTTTTCGGCCATATTTATCAGTAATTCCTCCAGCAATAAGTGTAAATAAAATGTCTGAAAGTGGCTGTAATCCGAAAATCAGCATAGTTATAATTACATTGCCGTTTAACATTTTATTGATGTAAATAATCATAATGAGAGCTAACATAGATTCAGTCGTTCGGGTTAATAATTCACCGCACAGTCTAATAAAAATAGGTTTATTGTAACGAAGTAAGAGATAATTCAATATTAATTCCTCCTTTCTATATTGAAATGATAAGATGAAAGGAGAGTTGGAAAAAGGGTAGAAACAATAGGGAGTATTTTTCACCTTTTAGGGGGAGTATGATGTTTATTTTAGATCAATACATTGAACTATGGATTGCTTATGGAAAAGGG
>NZ_JBEUTW010000168.1:0-2927 GCF_040492675.1 Bacillus sp. AP50 | reverse complement strand
GTCATAACGTAATAGAAATGCAAAGAAAATGTCAGAAAATGTGTGAATTTGTAGTATTTTTTTATATAATTCATTTCTTATCTTTCATGAAATGCATTTTTTATGTAATATATATACATAAGAAGATGTAGCGATTATCGAGAATAGAGAACTTCTTGTATAGACTGGGAGTGAATGGGAATGGATTTTGCAACAATTATTGGACTTATTTTAGGATTTGTAGCAGTGATAGTAGGGATGGTCGTCAAGGGCGCTGACATAACAGCCTTATTAAATCCTGCCGCAGCATTAATTATTTTTATCGGTACATTTGCTGCAGTATGTATTGCATTTCCGATGAATCAACTAAAAAGGGTTCCAAAACTATTTAAAGTTCTTTTTGGTTCAAATAAAAAGGATTTAAGTTATGAACAGTTGCTAGAATTATTTGTTCATTGGACATCTGAAAGTAGAAAATACGGTATTTTGTCTTTAGAGCAACAATTAGACAAAATTCAAGATGAATTTCTTTTGCGCGGTATGAAATTTGTGATTGATGGCGTATCCGCAGAAGATTTGGAGCAGATTTTGGAATCTGAATTAGAGGCAATTGAAGAAAGACATGCAAAGGGAGCTGCTATTTTTTCACAAGCTGGTACGTATGCACCGACATTAGGAGTTTTAGGTGCTGTTATCGGTCTTGTAGCTGCGCTTGGTAACTTAACTGATATTGAAAAGTTAGGTCATGCTATTTCGGGTGCGTTTATTGCAACGATTTTTGGTATTTTTTCAGGTTATGTATTATGGCATCCATTTGCAAATAAGTTAAAGCAAAAATCTTCAGCTGAAATTGAGAAAAAACGTTTAATCATTGATTGTTTATTAATGTTACAAGAAGGTACATATCCGTTTATTATGAAGAACCGCATTTTAGGTGCACTTTCTGCAACTGAGCGTAAAAAGCTAGAAAAAGGAGCAGAAAAAAATGCGGAGTAAGAAAAATAGAAGAGGCAAAAAGAAAAAACATGATGAGCATATCGATGAAACATGGTTAATCCCATATTCTGATATGTTAACGTTGTTATTTGCATTGTTTATCGTTTTATTCGCAATGAGTAGTATAGATGCTGCGAAGTTTAAACAGATGGCAGTTGCTTTTCGAAGTGAATTAGCTGGGGGAACAGGTAACAAAGAATTTTTAAGTGATCAAAAGCCAAATGATGAAAAAGAATTATCAGCAAGTAGCCTTGAGGCAGAACAAACAAAAAAACAAGAAGAAGCTAGAGCTAAAGAAAAAAAAGAGATGGATGAATTGAAAGCATTACAAAAAAAGATTGATCAATATATTAATGAAAAACAATTATCCTCTTCTTTTCAAACTAAATTAACTGAAAAGGGATTAATGGTGACAATATTAGAAAATATACTGTTTGATTCGGGGAAAGCAGATGTGAAATTAGAATCTTTAGGGATTGCAAAAGAGATGTCTAGCTTACTTGTTTCAGCGTCACCTCGTGAAATTACAGTATCGGGTCATACGGATAATGTCCCTATTGCCAATGCGCAGTTTGCGTCGAATTGGGAATTAAGTACGCAGCGGGCAGTTAATTTTATGCAAGTATTACTGCAAAATAAAGAATTACAACCAGAAAAATTTAGTGCGATTGGATACGGAGAATACCGTTCAATTGCTCCAAACGATACACAAGAAGGAAAGGCAAAGAATAGACGTGTGGAAGTATTTATCTTGCCTTTAACAGAGAAAGTAAAATAAAAGAGGATGGCCATCCTCTTTTATTTTACTTCAAATGATTTTAAGTTGTCGCGACGGATTTTATCTTTTTCTGCATCTGATTTTTTGAAATCATAATCATATAAAGCGCCTTCCCAATCGCCATACATTGGATTCGGGAAAATAATGAATTTCTCACCAAATTGTGCTTTTGAATCTGCTACTGTTTGGTTACGATCTTTTACAGATTTTCCATCAAAACCTGTGAAATCAGATAAGTTATCACCGAAGAATAAGACAATATCATGAGTTTGAGAAACGAGTTCACGGCGTTTTTCTTTTCCTTTTTCTTTCGGATCTTGTAGTAATATATGTTCTTTCGTTGCTTGAGGAGCACCTACACGCTCAAGATTTTTAATTGTCGCATCTAGTTGATTCGTTTTACGATTTGAGATGTAGTAAATATCTACACCTTTAGACTCTGTATATTTTAAGAAATCAATTGCGCCTGGAAGGGCTTCAGCCTCAGCTTTGTTAATCCAATCATCCCATTTGTAAGGATAGCCTTTGCCTGTTTTTACGCTCATTGCTTGATGAGGACTGTTATCTAAAACAGTTTCGTCTAAATCAAGCACGATAGCAGGTTTTTTCTCTGTCCCTTTTGCAAGAATTGCATCAAGCTTTAATTGACCAATGTTGTACCCTTGGTAGTAAAGTGCTTTCGTTTCACCGGCTGTTTGATACCATAAATCAGCCATTAATTGTTGTTCTGTTAATTTTACTTTCTCTTCTTTTGCCACTGTTTTCTCTGGTGTTCCTGAACATGCTACAAGTGATGTAGATAGAACCGCTACAGATAATAAAGTGGTAATGCCCCTCTTCATCTTCATATGTATCCTCCTTGATGTTAGAAAATCATTTTATATTATATATTAAAATATAATATTTTTATATGAACATTTGCATATTGTCTTTTGTATATATAGTAGTATGTCCTATATTAGAAAGATGAGCAAAATAATAATAGTTGTTTTGACAATTTTTATTGTCGTAATGACAATTATAATTGACAAAAAGAACTTTGTTATTTACAATTTTAACTAAATAGAACAAATGATGGATTAATGACGATGTTTACATATAAGAGGATGAAGCGCGGTGCTATATTTTGTCTTGAATAAACATAGTCTTTGAAAGAGAGTACGAATGATACTAA
>NZ_JBEUTW010000167.1:0-3499 GCF_040492675.1 Bacillus sp. AP50 | reverse complement strand
GAACTGTTTGGTTTCATATCAAAAAAATAGTGTGATATTTCATTAGTAGTATCTTCTATTTTAAAAGGTTTTTGTTCGTAATCTTCTAGAACAATTAATCCATATTTTCGGTTTTCATTAATAGTATGTACGAATGATAATGTTACATTAATTTTATTATCCTCACTAGTAATTGTACTACCATTGTTAATATGTTGGCCTTGATTATCCTTCAATCCGTAAGAAATAGTATTGGTTTGTTGCTCTCGTTTATTTTCTATGGAAGGTGGATGAGGTTGTATGAATGAAGTATTGAACAAAATATAAATTGTAAGTAATGAAATAAGTAAAACACCGCTAATAATATATATTTGTTTCATAAATTGCACCTCAATATATGTAAAATATTATAGAAAAAAGATATGCAAGATGCATATCTTTTTTCTCTTTCTTACCAGAAAGCTTTTGTTTCGTGATTCACATCATTATAACCACTTAATTTATAGGTATGATTACCGATAGCGTAATCATCTCCATAATAAATGCTTGTGTTGGTCGCTGTAGCACTTACAAAGGATGATTTTTTTGCACTATTACTTTTCGTATTTACTAATGAGCCATCGCCATTGAAAGTTCTTGCTTTTGCATAAACATAGTCTTCGGTCGTAGTTGATTTCGATTTAGCAACTGCATATGGGTTACCAAAAAAGGGAGTATATACGCTAATGTTAGAGTCATTCTTAGGTGCAGCTGCAATAGTCAAACTAGGAACACTAGATGTTTTTGTTGATTGAATTGTATCAAAGTCAACTAAAACGGGCTGCTTGTCTACAGTATCGATCTCTGAAGCACTTGCGTTATTAGTAAAACCAAAACCTAAAACCGCTAACCCTAAAGTTGTCACCGATAAAGATTTTTTCATATTCACTAATTTTCCCACCTTTTTAAATTTTTGAGTTCGAACTCAATTCATACAATATATGAAAATTTCGAAACTCTCAATGGTTTATCCCATACTTAACTTTTCTTTTACTTTCGATTCAACATGTCTTCATTTGCAAAAAAGCGAATATATCTTCTAATGCTTAGCCAGCAAGGGATACAGGTTTAACTTTATGAAATTCGTGTAAATTTAAATCTATTCATGTCAGAATCTCTGTTATTTTTAAGTTCATATGGGAACCTTATTAAGAAAAGGATGGTAACAAAAATGACAATCGATCGAATTTGTACAATTGGACCCGCAAGTAATAATAAAGAAACGTTAGCGCAGTTAATAAAGAATGGTATGAAAATTGTTCGACTGAATTTATCGCATGGCACGCATGAAAGTCATAAAGACATCATTCGTTTAGTGAAATCATTAGATGACTCTATTAAATTTTTGGGTGATGTACAAGGACCTAAAATAAGATTAGGTGAAGTGAAGGGAGGGCAAATTACACTTCAGGCAGGAGATTCTTTTATTTTACATACACAACCAGTTACAGGGAGTAATACAGAAGCGAGTGTTGATTATGAAGGAATACCGAATGATGTGAAAGTAGGCAGTAGAATTTTAATTAATGATGGAGAAGTTGAATTAATTGTTGAAAAGATAAGTACGGACAAAATAGAAACGAAGGTAAAAACAGGTGGCAATATCTCATCTCATAAAGGAGTTAATTTACCAGATGCGGCTGTTCGTTTACCAGCTATTACAGAGAAAGATAAAAAAGATATTCAGTTTCTTTTAGAGGAGAATGTTGATTTTATCGCGTGTTCTTTCGTAAGAAAACCTAGTCATATAAAAGAAATACGAGATTTTATACAACAGTATAAAGAAACGTCACCTAATGTAATTGCAAAAATAGAAACGATGGAAGCAATCGAGAATTTTCAGGATATATGTAAAGAAGCAGATGGAATTATGATTGCAAGGGGCGATTTAGGAGTAGAGTTACCGTATCAATGCATTCCGCTTTTACAGAAAATGATGATTCAGGAATGTAATCGAACGAATACATATGTCATTACAGCAACACAAATGCTTCAATCTATGGTAGATCATTCTATTCCAACAAGGGCTGAGGTGACTGATGTGTTTCAAGCTGTACTGGACGGGACGAATGCAGTTATGCTTTCAGCTGAAAGTGCATCAGGAGAACATCCAATCGAAAGTGTGAGAACATTACGTCTCGTTTCAGAATTTGCGGAGCATGTTAAAAAAGATGGACCTTTTGCGATGAAAGATGTACTGCAATTACTGCGTGAGTCTCTGGATGAGTAATAAAAAGAGGGCGGATATGCATCCGCCCTCGTGTTTTTCATTCATACTATTCTTGCTCTTGCTCATCCAAAATCTTTTCAAACGCAGCAGATACTTTATCAAACTCTTCATCATTTTCAATGTATGAAAACTCATTATCTTCTTCTACTTTTAAAAAGAAAATATCAATGTCTTCCTCAGTTTCTGTTTGGATATCTTCAACAAAGGCAACTGCAATATATTCTGCGCCTTCGACATCCATCGCTCCAAGTACTTCTACTTCTTGCTCTTCTTTATTCTCATCACTAAGAGTAAACACTTCGCCAACTTCAATATCAGACATATTCATTCTCCTCCTGTTCGACTCTAAAAAATAGAGTGCTCAAACTGCATACATACTAATATATCTTTCCATGAAAAACCAAATTCATACATAAGAAAAACGACTAATAGTTCTTTAGTATAAGTATCCAGCTATTAGGAGCATTATTTGTGTGTGCTACATTACTTAATCCATTCAACAATTGTATCTATAGTCTGTCTTGTTTTATCACGTTTTGGATCTTCTTTACGGTAACCAAAGGCAACCATAACAGATACTTCAAAGTTATCGCCCTGTATAAGGCCTTCTTGACGAAGTAAAGAGTCTACTTTCTCTTTATCGAATCCTTCTATCGGACAAGAATCAATACCGATTTGAGCTGCGCTCGTCATCATATTACCTAAAGCAATATAAGTTTGTTTAGATGCCCAATCAAATACAGTACGATCGGATTGTAATAAGTTAAAATCTGTTTCCTGGAACTTTTTGAAGAATTCATATCTAATTTTTTGAGTGTCTTCAGGCAATCCAATAATATCGTTCATCATATATTTAATATACTCTGCATCATAATGCATATCTTTAATGTTTCTTGAAAGAACAATGACAAAATGACTAGCTGTTGCAAGTTGCCCACCAGCGCCCCATGAATACGGTTGTAGTTTTTCTCTTAATTCTTTATTTTGTACGACAATAAATTTCCAAGGTTCATATCCAAAAGAAGAAGGAGATAATCTGCCTGTTTCTAAAATGAATTTAAAATCCTCTTCTGAAATTTTGTGCATAGGATCGAACTCTTTACATGCATGTCTGAAATGAAAAGCCTCCATAATTTTCTCTTTTGTAATTTCGTTTGTATTTGTCATAAAAGTTCCTCTTTTCTTTAATTTATTTTGTAAGTAAATTATATTTTTAAAGTAACATAGATACAAGTACGCACATTTATGTGG
>NZ_JBEUTW010000166.1:0-16642 GCF_040492675.1 Bacillus sp. AP50 | reverse complement strand
TTATTGAGGAGAGCGATATTTATATGCAGTTATATTTTTATAATGAAAACTTCAGAAATATAATAAATCAATATACATTTTCAGAAGAGCAGCTTTGTTATACAGGTTTACCTAAAAAGCTTGTAAAACTATCGAGTGAGGATTCAAATCGGCATTCAATTTTAGCTATGAAAGATAATGAGCTTGTAACGTTTTTTGTTTTACATAAAAATGACGGGGTTAAACCATATACAAATAATGAAAACTCTATTTTAATAAGAGCATTTTCAACAGATTTTCACCATCAAGGGAAAGGATATGCAAAACAAGCTTTAAAGATATTACCTGACTTTGTCCGAAATAACTTCTTAGGTATAAATGAAATTATTTTAGCAGTAAACGTTAAAAATGTAGCTGCACAATCTTTATATAAAAAATGTGGTTTTTGTGATAATGGGGTTAGAAGGATGGGGCGGAAAGGTGAATTAATCATAATGAGTTACAATTTATAAGAATCATTCTTAGAAGTGGGGAAGAAAGATAAAGAAAAATGAAAAATTTCGAAAAGAAAGCCCCTGTATCAATCATCAGGAGCTTTCTTATAATTTAATTTTGGAATTAAGCTTCTTTTCATTATTTTTTGCTTACTTATTATCTGGAGTTAATGAATAAAGAAGTTTTAAATGTATTAAAAAGTTATTTTATTTCCCACAAACCAAAATAGCCTCCCGCAAACGAGAAATACCTTCCTCAATTTGATCAATATCCACTTTTCCATAAGATAAACGAATATAACCATCTTTCGCGCCGAAAATACTACCTGGCATAAAAGCAATTTCTTGTTTTAAGCTTTGCATAATAAGTTGCTTTTCATTTATTGGTTCTTTTAATTTTCCCCATATGTATATACCACCAGTCGGGTTTGAAAAAGAGATTTTATCATGAAGTTGCTCGTTTAGGGCGCGAACGATAACGTCTCTTTTTTCTGCTAATTGTTTTCGTAACGGTACGATATGAGAATGAAATGGTACAGTTTCGAAAAATTGTTGCATAAGCCACTGCGGGAATATGCTCATACCTAATTCCATTTGGTGCCTTGCGTCGGATAACCTTTCTACTACGGATTGCGGAGCGACGAGCCAGCCGACTCGTAATCCTGGGGCAATCATTTTTGATAAAGAATGTACATAAATGACTGTTCCATTTTCATCAATCGATTTTAAAGTAGGGCAAGGTTGTTTCTTTTCTAGCGTAAGTAAACTGGACGGATCATCTTCAACGATCGCAATTCGTAAGTCTGCACAAAGTGATAATAGTTTTTTTCTACGGTTTGGATGAAGCATCGTTCCCGTAGGATTTTGGAAGTTTGGATTTAAAAAGATCATTTTAATACGGTGTTTTCTATATAACTCCTGTACATCATCTGGGTTAATCCCATGTTCATCGACAGGTAATGGGAAAATACGAATACCTGCTGATTGGAATAGAGGCAGGGAATAACAGTGTGAAGGACTTTCGAAAGCAACAGCATCACCTGGATTTAATAAACATTGTACGATCAGGTGAAGTGCTTGCTGTGCGCCAGATGTAATCATAATGGATTGCTCAGTTGCTTCAACTTTTAAATATTCCCTCATATATTTTACAACCGCTTGTCTCAGCGGAAGATAGCCTTGTGGATGATCATAACTTAATGAATGTGTTAACGGTTGTTCTCGTAAAATTGTTTGTAGTTGATCGTGTGGGTAGAGATTACAACCGAGTTCTCCGTTTGCGAAATCAATAATATTTTCATTTTGTTGTACTTCTGCCCGAATATGGCGAAGTAACGGTAAGTTTGGTAAGAACGTACCGCCTTCTACGAAATTTCTCCAGTTCGGCGTTAATGTTGGAGAAACGCCCCACATATGTGTACTTACACGTGTACCTTTACCAGTCGTACTTTCTACAATTCCCATAGCACGTAGTTCGTTATAAGCAGTCGTTACTGTACTTCGGTTTACATTTAACTGTGTAGCTAATTTTCGTTCGGAAGGTAGGAAGCTTCCTGGAGGAAGTTCTCCGTATGTAATACGTTTTTCAATAAAGTCAACAACTTGCTGATAAATAGGGATTTTACTGTCACTATCTAGCTTCCATTCCATACAAACGCCTCCGCATCTCTTATATACATTCAGTATAACAAATTGGCTGGGTAAAAAAACAGCCAATTGGACGGTGTTATATCCAGCCAATTTTACTATGCTAAATATGGAAGGGGAGATTCGGATGAAACGATGGCAAATGGAATGGCTCCTAGTATCTGTTGCATTAGTATGGGGAGCAAATTATACAATAGGAAAGTATGGCGTGGCATATATGTCATCCATTCAATTTAATAGTTTACGATTTTTAGTAGCATCACCGGTATTATTACTTATTACTTTTATGATGGAACGCTCATTACGTATTGAAAGAAAAGATTGGTTACGATTAGTAGCAGTCGGCATCGTTGGAACGACAATGTATCAAACGATGTTTATGCTATCTGTGAAATATACTTCAGCAACGAACGCTTCATTATTAATTGCAATGTCACCTATTTTTACAGGGATATTAGCAGTATTGCACAAACAAGAACGTTTTTCGATGAAAGTACAAATTGGTTCAATCGTAGCCTTTATTGGTGCAGCATTCGTTTTATTAACAGGACATACAGGAGGAGCTACTTACGAGTATGCGTGGCTCGGAAATATAATTGGATTAGTCGCAGCAATTGCGTGGGGATGGTATCCAATTTTAGCGCAACCACTCATTACAAAATACTCCGCAATGAGAGTTACATCATGGTCTACTTTAATTGGAATTGTACCTCTCGTTATATACTGTTTACTCAATGTAAACACACTAACGTGGCCAGTAGATATGCCAAGCTGGGGATCACTAGCATATTCAATCGTCTTTGCGACCATATTCGGACTTGCAATGTGGTATGTCGGTATTAGTAAAATAGGCTCAACGAAAGTAATGGTTTATATGTATCTTGTGCCATTGTTTGCAGTGATCTTTGCGGCAGTAACCATTGGAGAGCAAATTAATTTGATGCAACTAGTTGGCGGGCTTATTATCTTCATCGGTTTATATGTTGTAAAAAAAGGTGGAATCAAAAAGCCAGCTCTCAATTTGAAAAAAGTAAGTTAACAGTAAAAAGGATCTCTTTCATATAGAAGGAGATCCTTTTTGTTTTTGTAATAAAAGCGCTTGTTCAACGGCCCATTTTTGATGATCGTGTATGAGAAGCTCTATAGCATACAATGGAGACATCCACCTTAGAACATGATCCTCCTCACAGTTTTCAGTTTGTTTCTGCACCATATTCGCAATATAAAAAAATCCATCGTTTAAATAATATATATCTTCCTTTTCTGCATAAAAATATCGAGCCGCATTACCGATATACTGATCAATTTTAATTGCCCATCCTAATTCCTCTAGTAGTTCACGGTGCAAACATTCTTCTTTTGTTTCATTACCTTCCATACCGCCACCAGGTAAAAAGTAACGGTCTCCTTTTTGGATAACAGCAATCTTTGAAGAAGATGATTGAAAAATAATCGCATAACAACTAGGCCTTAATGTATAATGAACGTTAATTTTTTTAGAGCCAAATGTGAGTTTTGAAATCATAAAACACGACCTTTCTCTATAAAATACATAAAAGGAATATTAAGGTAAACGTAGAATTGTATAAGTATAATCTTAACAGATTGGAGTGATAACAACATGATAAATCGAAAATGTTCAAGATGTAAAGAAATAACAGGTACGATGCACGGTGGTAAAAAAATTAAGGAAGAATTTCTATGTGAAGACTGTTTGCAAAAAGGAATTGAGAGCGGGGAAATCGAATTATCACAAGTGGAACAAGAAAAAACCTCGTATCTTTCTATAAAGATATTAAAAATAACGAGTGTTATTTATTTAATAGTATCAATTATAACTGCTTTTTCTGCTGGAGCATTTATACAAGATCCAGGGCTTGGTGGAATATCTTTTTCAATAACAGGTACAGTTGGTGTTATGATAATTGGATCCATATTCCAGTCTGTTCTTGTATTTTGCGGGATATGGGTATTCATCCTATTAGTAGAAACAGTCATTAAAATTTATGAAAAAATGAAGTGAGTGAGAGGGAGAAACATATGCGAGTAAGAAATATCCAAGGGGAAGATTATGTAAAGATTCATTCAGTTTTAAATGAATGGTGGGGCGGGAGAGACATGGTTGCCATGTTGCCAAAACTGTTTTTTGTTCACTTTCAAGAAACGAGTTTTATCATTGAAGAAGAGGGCGAAACGTTAGGTTTCTTATGCGGATTTTTTTCACAAACATATAAAGATGAAGCATACGTTCATTTTATCGGTGTAAATCCGAAGTATAGAAGAAGAGGAATCGCATCGACATTGTATTCTTATTTCTTTGATGTCGCTCGTGCAAATAATCGTAAAGTTGTAAAAGCAATTACGTCACCAACTAATAAAAAGTCGATACAGTTTCATCAAGAAATCGGTTTTCGAATTGAGGCTGGGGATGATGAGGTAGAGGGTGTATCGGTACATACAAATTATGATGGGAATGGCGGGAGTAGAGTTTTATTTTTGAAACATGTGTAAAAGTAGGCTAGCACAAAGTTATCCTTTTTGTTGTGAGGAGCTAGAAATATGGAGAGTAAACAAAGTAGAAATGAGTATTTAAGACGCATACATAAGGTTCAAGATTATATAGAAACAAACATAAATGATGCACTTTCAATTGAAGAGTTAGCAGATGTAGCAGGATTTTCAAAGTTTCATTTTCATCGGATTTTTAAAGGAATCGTAGACGAGTCGTTATCTCGGTATGTGAATCGCTTGAAGTTAGAAAGGGTAACAAACCTTCTTACATATCGCCCGGATATGACGATTACGGATATCGCTTACCATTTTGGTTTCACCGATTCAGCAGTTTTCTCTCGTACATTTAAAAAGTGTTACGGTGTAAGTCCGTCTCAATATCGAAATGACAATAGCAAGAATTGCAAAGACGTAAGGGGAATTCCTCAATACAATGAATGTAAGAAGGTTCGAGGAAATGTTGAAATTGTAACAGCGGATAATATAAACGTCGCATACATAAGACATACAGGTACATATGAAGAGTTAGCTATAGCTTTTCCAGAAATGATAGAAAAATTATTTCGTTACGCGGCGAAGAAAAACTATCATGTATTTGAGGATACGAAAGTATTAACCATTTACCACGATCATCATGAATTTACTGAGGACTATCATTTAAGAACAAGTTTATGTATAACAATTCCGGATGCGTCCGCAGTAGAAACGAGTGATATTGGAATAATGATAATACCTTCAGGCAAGTATGCAGTAGGACATTTTGAAATATTCCAAGATGAATATAAGGGAGCGTGGGACTTTATATATGGTGAGTGGCTGCCAAATAGCGGATATAAACCGAGAGACTCGTATCCTTTTGAAGTATATAGAAATGACCCAAAGCAGCATCCAAAGCATAAACATATAGTTGATATATATGTACCTATCGAACCTTTTTAATTACAGGTTAAAGGGGAAAGAATAATGAAAACTGCTGAAAAGTTAGATCAGATTATAAAAGAAGAATATGAAAATATGAATGGTATGTTAGTAATGCAGAAAGGTAATGTTATTTTTGAAAAATATTATAACGGTTACGGTCCAGATGATGCATTTCACATAGCGTCAGTCACAAAAACGATAATCTCTGCGCTAATTGGGATATGTATAGATAAGGGCTATATAAAAAGCGTTGATCAAAGAGTAATAGAATTTTTCCCGGAATATAATGTTAATTCATCTGAAGTAACAGTAAGCCATCTTCTAACGATGACAGCTCCACATCCATTCGTAGACTGGCAGGAACCGTTAGAAGAACTATGTACACAACAAGATTGGATACAATATACGTTAAATAGGATAGGAAACGGCGGAGAAATTGGATCTTTTAAATATTCATCTGCAGGAGCTCATATACTATCAGCGATCATAACGAACGCAATAGGAAAAAATGCGCGTGAATTTGCGAATGAATACTTATTTCAGCCACTCGGCATGAGAGAAATTCCAAACTATAATATGAAAGCATTTGGATTTGATGACTTATTCGGAAAAGATGTGAAAGGATGGGTTCACGATCCAAATGGTATTTCGACGGGCGGCTGGGGACTAACGTTAACGGTTAGGGATATGGCTAAGTTTGGACAGATGTATTTGAATGAAGGTATTCATAATGGAAAACAAATACTATCAAAATCATGGATAAAAGAATCAATAGCGATGAATTCAAATCAATATGGTTACTTATGGTGGTTACGAGAAGAAGAGGGTGTCTATTCATATTGTGCAATGGGTGATGGTGGGAATATGATTTGTTGTATTCCAGAGAAGGAATTGGTGGTGGTGATGGCTTCTGAAGTTGTGCCAGAAATAAAGGATAGATGGAGATTAATCAAAGAGTATATACTTTTAAAAGAGTAATGGTGAACTTGTAGAAAAATTTAAACGCTCCCCGTAACTTTCCTCAATAAAAAATCGTTAAACATTAGGAAGGGTTATTAATCACGAATGGGGGAGAACCATGAAAATTCTAATTCTAGGCGGTACACGATTTTTAGGAAGAGCATTTGTAGATGAGGCTTTACAGAGAGGGCATGAAATTACGTTATTTAACCGAGGAACAAACAAAGAAATTTTTTCTAATGTGGAGCAGTTAACCGGTGACAGAAATAACGATGTATCAAGTTTAAAAAATCGAACGTGGGATGTTGTCATAGACACATGTGGATTTTCTCCGCATCACATTAGAAATGTTGGAGAAGTACTTAAAGATAATATTGAACACTATATATTCATCTCAAGCCTTTCCGTATATAAAGATTGGATTCCGCATGACATAAAAGAAGACTATATATTACAACCTGAACCGACGGAAGAGCAAATAAAGGCTGTAGAGAATGGTGAAATATCTCCTTATGAGCATTATGGTGCGCTGAAAGTATTATGCGAAAAAGAAGCAGAGAAGTATTGGCCGGGGCGTGTTTTACACGTAAGAGCAGGACTTCTTTCAGGAATGTTCGATTATACAGATCGACTTCCATACTGGATCGGGCGTGTAGCAAAAGGAGGTAACGTGTTAGTTCCAGGAAGAAAAAATCGTCCAGTGCAGATAGTTGATATAAAAGATGTCGCGAGATTTGGACTCAACATGGCAGAAAATAATAAAGCAGGTACATTCAATATAACAGGTCCGAATGATGAATTGACGATGGAAGAGCTGTTAAATACGTGTAAAAAAGTTACGAATAGCGATGCTGAATTTGTTTGGGTAGACGAATCGTTTATGAGTGAACACAATGTGCAGCCTTGGACAGAAATGCCTTTGTGGATTCCAGAAACTTTCCCATTAGATGGTGAGACGAAGCCGTGGAGAGGCGGGTTTTCTATTTGTATCGAAAGTGCGGTTAATGAAGGGCTTACTTTTAGAAGAATAGACGAGACAGTTACAGATGTGTATGAGTGGATGGAGAGTACGGAAGAATGGGAATTAAAAGCAGGTATTTCAGGCGAGAGGGAGAAGGAATTGTTAGAAAGATGGTATCAATAAATTTAGCGGAGTTCTTTGAATATGCTTGATTGCACATAAGGAGGAAAAGGTGATGTGGAAAGACACCATTCACAGTATCTCATCAAATTTAAGCTTGAAAAACCCAGCTACGAAGGATGAACTTACTGATATACAAAAATGTTTACATGTGGAGTTACCGAATGATTTATATCAATTATTACAGGAAACAAACGGTATAGAAGGTGAATACGGTGACTTTATATGGTCTGCTTCAAAAATTAAAACTGAAAATATGAGTATGAGAAATATAGTTGATTTTAAAGATTTATACATGCCTTTTGACTGTTTATTATTTTTTGCTGATGGGGGAAATGGTGATTTGTTTGGCTATTCCATTTTGAATGGAAAAGTACAAAGAGATGATATATATGTATGGAACCATGAAAATGATAGTAGAACGTGGGTTGCTCCTTCTTTAAAGACTTTTATGGAGTGGTGGGAGAGTGGAAAGATGATAATTTAAATATAGTATCAAAAAAAGTGCCTTGTTACTAAAGAAACAAGGCACTTTTTCACGAATAATTAATCTACCACTCAATCGGTTCTTCTCCGTACATCTCCCATAGCTTAGGAAACATCTTTTTTAAACCTTCTTCATCGTCTTCATTCCAGTCAAATTCAAAATCTACATCGTCGAATTCTTCATTAGATAAGACATGGTAAAGTGTAAAGTAAGTATCATCTTCGTCACCAGTTTTTTCTGCATATACAGTGAAACCGAAATATAAAGAAAGTTCTTCTATTTCTGGGACGTCATACTCACTCAAATTTTCTAATACAGGAATTAATCGTTCTGGATCTTCAATACAAGCTTCGTATGTCTCTTTTCCTTGATATAATAACCATCCGCGGAAGTAATCGAAAGTATCATCTGAACAACCACCCATAATAATATAGGCTGCTGCCCATAAACGGGAGGTATAGGAATCTTTCAAAAGACGATGCATATGCGTATCAAAAGCTACAATTTCATGTACTGTACGTTTAGCAAGGTGGGAAGTAAGCCATTCTATTTGTTCTTCTTGGTCTTCACCTTTCGTTTTTGCACGATTAAGTAGTTCCCAAAATTCTTCTTCTGTTATCGTTTTTTCTTTTATGAAATCTTCCCCAGGCAACGGGTCTGTATATCCCTTTTTACGTTTGGAAGCAATTAGTTTGTTAGCTTCTTTCATACATTCTTCTTCTGTTTCAAACTCTTTCGCTTTCACACTGCCAGCTGTGCCGATTTTTCCGTAAAACACAACATAGTCTTTTTCTTTCACAACGATTTTCCAAAACTTATTTGATTTCTCAGTTTGCTGGATTAATAACGTTTCCATCCGTACCCCCATAATGTTTTCTAGTGTGCAATATGATTGTAACATATGTATATACACTTGTAATGATGAAAAGTAATGGTTCAGAAAATTAGGAAATGATTGAATGAAGTGAATAAATTTAGTAACCTTATTTGTACAGCAATTACATAATTGTTTTGTAATAATTCAATATTTGTATAAGGGGGGCGTTAAGATTGGATCTTACGTTTAAAGTAGAGGAAACATGTTTTAATTACCGCGTCGGAGCAATTTGTAAACTGGATAATAAAATACTTATTCTTCAAAACAAAGGGGAACATTATTGGTATGTACCAGGCGGAAGAGTGAAAATGCTAGAAAATAGTGAGGATGCGTTACAACGAGAACTTGCAGAAGAACTAGGTGTTCCTATTAAAGGGAAGAGATTAATATGGTCAGTAGAAAATTTCTTTACACTTTCTGAGCGAAAGTTTCATGAAATTAGTTTTTATTATGAAGTAGAGCTACATGAGTTACCTGCGAGTGGAGCGGATCAATATATTTTGGAAGAAGAGGGTAGAACGTATTTGTTTAGATGGGTGCCAGTAGAAGAACTGCATACATATAACTTACAGCCTGCATTTATAAAAGAGAAAGTAAAGGATGTATCAGTTCACACAGAACATATCGTATTACAAAAGTAAACGTATTACAAAAGTAAACGTATTCGGAGGAGAAAACGGTGAAGGGGACTAAAAAAGAGGTACATATAAATGACAAAGTAATTCGTTACACACATATCGAAAAAGGTTCTAGTACGGTTTGTTTTATGTTTTCAGGTTCAGGATACAATTATGATAAGCCGTTATTTTATTACGCAACGATGTTAATGCTTGAACATAAAATAGATGTTGTACATATTCATTATTCTTATGATGGACAATTAATGAATAAACCAATGGAAGAAGTAACGAAAGTAATGATGGATGATATTAATCCTGTAATAAATGAAGTATTAAAAGATGAGCAATACAACGAGACTATGTTTTTAGGGAAGTCACTCGGAACAATTCCGATTGCAAATGATTTAATGAAGAGAGAAGAATTCGTGCAGTCAAAAATGATACTACTTACACCTTTACTGACGTTTGATACAATTTTTGATTCTATCTTACATAGTCGACACGAAGGGTTTTTAGTTATTGGGGATAAAGATCACCAATACAATGCAGATCAAATTGATCAGTTATATAAAACGAATTTACAGATTGAAGTTGTCAAAAATGCAAATCATTCTGTAAATGTTGGGGGATATGAAACGGAAAATTCAATTGAGGCTATAGCGAAAATAATAGGAAAACTTAAAGAAGTTGTTAGGACAAACTAACCTATTAATACATGCAAAAGAGGTGCGAATTGCACCTCTTTTACTTTAATAAGCCTTCAAAACATGAAGTAAATAATCCTTACGATTCAGCAGATTATAATCAACACGTTTTCGAGTAGGGAAGGGAGCCATAAGTTTTGTGAAACCAGCTGGCTTCGTTGTAAATATGCCTTCTCCTTCTGTAAATGAATGTAGTATTCGTTTGAAACTCTCTGTTTTCGCAACAGGTAATGATCCTGTTAACTGATAAGAATTGTTATTGAATATAGGCTCTGCAAAAGTTGCTGGAACGGCAGCGAGCTTATACATTGCGGTACTAATTGCTTGCTCCGGTACAGTTAATTCAAACGCATTAACTGGTTCATATACATATGTTGCAGCTTGTTTTAAAGCATCCATTAAAACGAGCGGTGTTAAGTTTCTAAAGTCACTCGCTGTTGTAACAGGACTAGCATAACCAGTATGTGTTAACGTGACGATAATATCTGTAACTTCCCACCCATATAATCCTTGTTTTAACGTTTGAAATACCGTATCTTCAATCGCTTTATGAAATGCTAAAGGTAGTGAGCCGAGCTCAACACCTAATTTATATGTTATACCGCAATTAAGTTCACCACGTTCAACTTTGAATCCGATTGTTGCGTAAAATGGATTCTCTTTTTCACCCATTACTTCAACAGAATTGCCTACGCCAATTGGTTTCTCGATACATACAACTCGCGTATTTGAAAAATTAACCTGCAAATTATATTTCTCATAAAGTGTTGTTTCAATTACTTCTTTTTGTACCTCACCGAAAAGGCGAATATATAGTTCATTATGAACATCGTCTTTCCAAACTTTAATGAGCGGATCTTCTTCACATAGTTCCATAAGAACAGCGTATAAATTATGAATTTGCTCTTTAGGTACCGCATCAATGGCAGCTTCCATTTGTGGTTCGGCAAAGTGAATATCTTTTATATAATCCGTACGTTCACCGATAATATCACCAATTTTAATATCATTCAGCCCCCACACTTTACAAAACTCACCGCTAGGAACGGTAGAAGTTTGAACGGTATCTCCATTATGAAATAGGCACATTTTTTTTATCTTTTCTTTATGGAATAGAGACTTACTGCGCTGTATATTAACATATTTTCTAACATGTAAGCTACCTGAAAAAACTCTTATATAAGCAACCTTTTCTCCAGAAGGTTCACGTTCAATTTTAAAAACAACACCGGATAATGGTTCCTCTTGTGCCGATGTAAGAGCTGGAATGAGAGCCGGAAGTTTTTCAAGAAGTTCTGTTACGCCCATACCAGTCATTGCTGAACCGAAAAAGATTGGATACACATTCGCTTGCTGTATTTGCTGTTCTAGTTTTTCTCTTAATAGTGCGTCCGGTATTATTTCGTTATTTACATATGATTCAAGTAATGATTCATTAAATGGTGCTAACAGTTCCATACAATCGTCATATGATTTGTATTCAATGATCCGGGCTTCTTTCGTTCCTTCGTTTAGAACAGAATAGAAGGGGAATGCTTCATTTGAAAGAACCTCTTTTATTTGTTTCATAACTTTTTCATTGTTTGCGCCACTACGATCAATTTTATTAACGAATAAAATAGTCGGTATGTTTAGTTTCTGTAATGTTCGCATTAAAATTTTTGTTTGTGCTTGCACACCTTCAACGGCAGAGATAACTAAAATCGCACCGTCTAGAACGCGGAATGATCGCTCCACTTCAGCGATAAAATCAGCGTGTCCAGGTGTATCAATGACATTTACTTTTACAGCATCAATAAAGAAAGAAACGACAGATGCTTTAATCGTAATTCCGCGTTGTCTTTCTAATTCCATTGAGTCAGTTTGTGTATTACCACTATCTACTCGGCCAATTTCTTTAATCACATTCGTTTCATAAAGAATACGCTCAGTCAAACTCGTCTTGCCAGCGTCTACGTGCGCGACAATCCCTATATTTATTGTTGTCATTTGTGAATATCCTCATTTCATTTTCCATTTTCAATTCCTCATTTCTATTTGTATATTGCCGCATTATCAATCACTCTCCAGTTCTTTAAATTAGTATTATTATAGTGCAATTAACATTATTTGTAACGCTACAAAGCGCCTTAATTTGGAAAAAATAAAATGAAAACAAAATGCTTGCATTCTAAATCGATATAGATTATATTAATTGACATATCAACTATTGATACATCAAATGTTTTTATTTTGATTGTAAAGGAGGGTTAATTTGACAAGTTCATGCTCAAAAGAAGCGATTATTTTATATAAATTACACTTTCTAAATAAAGAAGTAAGTTCGAAATTTGAAGGGTGTACGGGTATGAGCCAGTCTCGATTAGAGCTTATACTTCAGTTATATGAAGTAGGTGAAATTAGTCAAAAAGCACTTCAACAAGAAGTGAATATTGATAATGCTGCGATAACAAGGCATTTAAAGCAGCTTGAGGCCAATGAAATGATTGTAAGACGTAAAAATCCAGATGATAACAGAATTACGTTAGTTTCTCTTACTGAAGAGGGACGAAATAAAATTCAAGCATTTCAAGAGGAAAAAGAACGTTTTGCAGCATCTGCATTTAAAGGATTAAGTGAGGAAGAACGCGATAATCTTTTAAATATGTTAAATCACATTCAAGAAAATATAAAAGAATTATAAAAAAGGGAGAATACAACTATGACTAACTCAGTAAAAACAAATGATTTTAACGAAATTTTAACAGGACGTCGTTCAATTCGTAAGTACGAACCTTCAGTGAAAATTAGCAAAGAAGAAATGACAGAAATTCTTACAGAAGCAACACTTGCACCATCTTCAGTAAACATGCAACCATGGAGATTCGTAGTGATTGAAAGTGACGAAGCGAAAGCAACACTTGCGCCACTTGCAAAATTCAATCAATCTCAAGTAGAAACATCTTCAGCAATGATCGCTTTATTTGGTGACTTAAACAACTTTGATAACGCAGAAGAAATTTATGGTACAGCAGTAGAGCGTGGACTTATGCCAGCAGAAGTAAAAGAAGATCAAATGAAAAAACTTTCAGCTTACTTCTCTATGGTTACACCAGAAGTAATGAAAGATACAGTATTAATTGACGGTGGTCTTGTAGCGATGCAATTTATGCTAGCAGCTCGTGCGCACGGTTATGACACTTGTCCAATTGGTGGATTTGAAAAAGACCAAATCGCAGAAGCGTTTGGACTAGATAAAGAACGCTACGTACCAGTAATGCTAATTTCAATCGGGAAAGCTGCTGACAGTGGTTACCAATCAGTACGTCTTCCAATTGACAAAGTTGTTGAGTGGAAGTAATCTAATTAGGTCATAGAAATATATGGAATATGAAAGGGGAAACACCATGATTATTATTCACGCAATATTTCAAGTAGACCCAGCAAAACAACAAGCATTTTTAGAAGAAATTCAGCCACTCATTCATGGTTCAAGAGAAGAAAGTGGAAATGTATCTTATGACTTATATAAAGATACAGAAAAAGAAAGTGTTTATACGATGGTAGAAGTATGGAAAGATGAAGCAGCAGTTGCGAGCCATAATACGAGTGAACACTTCACATCTTTCGTTAGTAAAGCAGCACAGTATTTAACTGCTCCATTAGATATAAAAGCTTATAATGGAGAGTTAGTGAAATAATAAGGTAGAAAAGATGACTTTAGCGTATAGCTGAGGTCATCTTTTTTGTATAAGTAGAACCTACTTTCGACACAGTTGTGTTGAAAGATAAGTATTGCTTTCATATTCAGTAATAGCAGTGAATTACGTGTTAAATTTGAACATTCGGTTTATTAGAATATTTTTCCATGTTATAATTTTCTTGAAAATACAAGGTAGAGGGGAGTAAGTAATGGGAGAATTTCAAAGTAATTTGCATACGGCAACGCAACTTGCAACGAAAATGAGAAATGCTTCAGATAGAATGCAAAGTGCTACTAGTCGCTCTATAAATAAGGCAACGCGTACGACACTATCTGTGAACTTCCAAGCACAAGAGGCAAATCAACAAAATTTACAGATCACGAAACAATTTTGTACTGCTTTTCAACAAACAATTGATAATATCCATTCCGTAGCAAATGAATTTGAGAAAATGGATACTGGACTTCAAAAGACTTTTCAATAATGTAACAACCTATGTAAAGGGGAAAAGGTAGGGAGAAAAGATGAGTCAAGAAATTGAAACGAGAATCAGTCAATGTAATCAAAAATTACGAATTATATTTGAAGAACAAAATGAAAACCGAATTGCGCTGCAAAATCAAGAACGAGCTGAGGTTAGTTTTCATGAATGGAAAAATAGAAGTAATCGTTTATTTAACCGAATACTAGAAACTTGGCACGGCGACAAAGAAGTGTTTCACCTTTTTACGAATATGCGGCAAGAAATCGGACAGTATGAAAGAAAACTTACATTCGAATTAGAAAATGAAAAAGAGACGTTGCTTAAAGAAAAACGGCATCTCAGTGAGAAAGAAAACGACCTTTCCTATGAACAGCAGCAACTACAAAGGGAGGCCAATACATGAGTTTAAACATGTATTTGGGAGAAATACAAAGTCAAACTCAAAGTATGAACGCTATATGTAATGCTACGATTCAAAGTATGGAACAAGCCATTCAATCTATTGATGCATTTGCGATAGACACAGTATTACAAGGACAAACATACAGTAGTGCAAAAGCCTACCTTGTCCAAACATTTCGGCCATTAGCGCAAGGAATCATATGCTTATGTGAAGAATTAATTCGCCAAAATGAAGCATTTCCAAATGAGTTCCAAGCGAAAGTTGCTTCGACAGATGTGATTGAACAAGAAATAAGAGAACAAATAAGGGGAATTAATCAATCGATTACAAGTATAGAAGCAATAGAAGTACTTACACCAATGCCCGGAGTAGGTGCAATTGTAACGGTATTAGGTGCAATGAGAAAAAAACTGGAAGAAAAACTAGAGCATTTATATGAATTCAATCATTCATCCAGCAACAACTACAGCACCGCTCTCCAATTAGCAGCTAGCATCACAGCCGGACTCGCTGAAGTGCAAAGCGGGAAAGGATTTAGTCCTGTGAGTGGGACGTTTAGTACACAAAGGTTGAATATGGATTGGGTGAGTTCGATTCAGGGGATTATAGAAGAAACAGCTCGAAAAAACGATCAGTCAATTAAAGATATAGAAACAAATAACATAATTGAGGAGAAATCTCCGGTTAGAAATGCTTGGGACGGTGCGGCAGACGGTATAGTTAGCACGTTTGAAACAGCGAAAAAGATGTGGGAAGCTATTCAAAGAGGATCGGGGAAAGCTATTGGTGATGAAATCGAGTCCGCAATAGCTTTAAGTAATATGGACATAGGAACTTTTATTAATGTAACCTATGCACTTTTCCATTTGGATGAAACTGCAAAAAATATGTGGCATGCATTTTCAAATAAAATAAAACGAGATATGATAGAGGGAGATGCAGAGAGTCGTACAGAATTGACTACCTATGGATTAACACAAATAGCTACCACAATATTAGGCGATAGGGCACTAAATAAAGTAGGCCATATCACAAAAGGAGCAAAAGCATCAAGTGGAGTAAGTACATTTGCTAACGCAGTAAAACTAGCAAAAGAATTGCAGCCTACGCTTGAAATGTTACAATCATTTAAGAGAGAGGCTTCCTATGCATTCTCTAGTGTTGGTGGAACTATTTGCGAAGTCTAAAGATGGTAGTAAGGGTAAAACTGGTGAAATAGCTAAGGAATCTAGAAAAGTAGCCCAAACATTAGAAGCAGCTAGAGCACAACAACGTACGGTAATAGAATCAGTAGAAAGTGGCGAAGTAGCTTTAAAAACAACGAAGCGTAAAGGAAATTATGGTGAAATGAAGATGGATGACTTTTTTGAAAGTCAAACATATACTAGAATTAGTGATGATCGTGTATTAACATTAGATCAAAAAGTTGTTAAGGGAATAGATGCTGTATATGAAAATTCATCTCCGCCACCTAAGTATGTGATAGCGGAGGCTAAGTATAACACATCCAAATTAGGAAAAACAAATGATGGTAAGCAAATGAGTGAAGATTGGATTCTTGGAAGTGAAAGGTTAGATAGTACTTTGTCAAAAGAAAAAGCAGATGAAATTGTGGAAGAGATGTTGCTGAATCCAGAAAATGTTCAAAGAATTGTTATTCAAGTTATGCCTGACGGAACGATTGTGAAGAAAATTCTTGAAGTATAAAAGGTGGAAAAGAAATTATGCTAA
>NZ_JBEUTW010000165.1:0-18070 GCF_040492675.1 Bacillus sp. AP50 | reverse complement strand
ATTAATATATGGGGGTAAGTTTGAATCAATTACATATTATAGGATGATATATATTACCTTCGAAGTAAGTTAAGCCTGAATCATTTGTTAAAGTATTATATATTCATTCGACAAGTACGTTTAAAGACCTTGCAAGTCATTTGATGAAAATAAAAATAGCCCCTCTCTTACAATAAGAGAAGGGCTATTTACATTACTTAAATTATTTTACAATGTGAATTGGCATTCCAAGAGCAACTTCAGCTGCTTCCATTGTGATTTCACCTAATGTTGGGTGAGCATGGATTGTTTGAGCGATATCTTCAGCTGTCATTCCAGCTTCGATAGCTAAACCAATCTCAGAAATAATATCAGAAGCACCTGCACCTGCAACTTGAGCACCTACAAGAAGACCATCTTCTTTACGTGTCACAAGTTGTAGGAAACCGTCAGTGCTGTTTAATGATAATGCACGACCGTTAGCAGCGAATGGGAACTTAGATACAGTTACAGTCATTCCAGCTTCTTCAGCTTGTTTTTTAGTGTAACCAACAGATGCTAGTTCTGGATCAGTGAAGCATACTGCAGGAATTCCGATGTAATCGATAGCTGATGCATGGCCACTAATTGCTTCTACAGCTACTTTACCTTCGTAAGAAGCTTTGTGAGCTAATGGTGGTCCAGGAACGATATCACCGATTGCATAGATGTTTGGTACATTTGTACGACATTGCTCATCGATTTCGATGATGCCGCGGTCAGTCATTTTAACTCCAACTTGCTCAAGACCGATTTCTTGAGTGTTTGGACGACGACCTACAGTTACTAATACGTAATCAGCTTCTACAGTTTGGATTTCACCTTTAACTTCAAAGCTAACTTTTACGCCAGTTTCTGTTTCTTCAACGCCTTTAGCCATAGCTTTTGTATGGATATTTACGTTACCTTTTTTCTGTAGAGCACGTTTAACAACAGAGCTCATAGCTTTTTCGAAACCAGCTAAGATTTCGTCGCCAGCTTCTACTACAGTAACTTCTGTACCGAAGTTAGCATATGCAGTACCTAATTCCATACCGATGTAACCGCCGCCGATTACAACAAGTTTTTTAGGAATTTCAGGTAAGCTTAAAGCACCTGTAGAGTTGATAACACGTTTAGAGTATTTGAATCCTGGAATTTCGATTGGTGTAGAACCAGTTGCAAGAACAGCATTTTTAAACGTATAAGTTTGAGCTGCATCTTCAGTCATAACGCGTAATGTATTAGCATCTACGAAGTAAGCTTCACCGCGAATGATTTCAACTTTGTTACCTTTAAGAAGGCCTTCAACACCGCCAGTTAATTTCTTAACTACGCCGTTTTTCCATTCTTGAACTTTTGTAAAGTCAACTTTTACGTTTTCTGCAGTAATACCCATGTCATCAGAATGCATTGCATTCTCATAACGATGACCTGCATTGATTAACGCTTTTGAAGGAATACATCCAACGTTTAAGCATACGCCACCAAGGTTAGCTTTTTCAATGATTGCTACCTTTTGACCTAATTGTGCTGCACGAATTGCCGCAACGTATCCACCAGGACCTGCACCAACAACGACTGTATCTAATTCAATTGGGAAATCTCCTACTACCATTGTTATTACGCCTCCATTACTAATAATTGTGGGTCATTCAATAGACGTTTAATTTGGTTTAACGCTTTTTGAGCAGTTGCACCGTCAATTAAACGATGGTCAAAGCTTAGAGATAATGCTAATACTGGAGCTGCAACGATCTCACCGTTTTTCACAATTGGTTTTTCAGCGATACGGCCGATACCAAGGATTGCTACTTCTGGGTGGTTGATAACTGGAGTGAACCATTGTCCACCTGCAGAACCAATGTTTGTAATTGTGCAAGAAGCACCTTTCATTTCAGCTGGAGCTAGACGACCTTCACGTGCTTTACCAGCAAGATCATTGATCTCGTTAGAGATTGTGAAGATAGACTTACGATCTGTATCTTTAACAACTGGTACTAATAGACCTTTGTCTGTATCAGCTGCGATACCGATGTTGAAGTAATGTTTATGAACTACTTCTTGAGATGCATCGTCTAAAGAAGTGTTTAACATTGGGTATTCACGTAATGCAGATGTTAAAGCTTTAACAACGTACGGAAGGTAAGTTAATTTAATACCTTTGTCAGCTGCTACTGCTTTGAACTTCTTACGGTGAGCAACAAGTTCTGTTACATCTACTTCGTCCATTAATGTTACGTGAGGAGCTGTGTGTTTAGAGTTAACCATTGCTTTCGCAATCGCTTTACGGATACCACTCATTTTCTCACGAGTTTCTGGATATTCACCAGCTGGGATTGGTTGTGCTTTTGGTGCTTCTTCTTTCGCTGCTGCTGGAGTAGCTTCTACTGCTGCTGGAGCCTCAGTTGCTGCTACAGTTTGTCCACCATTTGCAAATGCATCGATGTCAGCTTTTACGATACGGCCATTCTTACCAGTACCAGCTACTTTATGAATGTCTACACCTTTTTCACGAGCGTATTTACGAACAGATGGCATAGCAATTACGCGCTCATTTACTACTTCTGCAGTTGCTGCTGGAGTAGCTTCCGCTGCTGGAGCTTCTACTGCTGCTTCTTCAGCTTTTGGAGCTTCATCATGATCGTCACCTTTAAATTTAAGGTTTTCGTATCCAGGAGCATCAAATTTAATTAATGTATCTCCTACGATTGCAACTGTTCCTTCTTCTACAAGTACTTCAAGTACTTTACCTTTAACAGGAGAAGGGATTTCTACTACTGCTTTATCATTTTGTACTTCAAGAAGTACATCGTCTTCGTTTACTTCATCGCCTGGTTTAATAAACCATTTTACGATTTCACCTTCGTGGATACCTTCACCGATATCTGGTAGTTTAAATTCAAATGCCACGGAATTCAGCCCCCTGATTCATTTCATTATTATGGAATATGTACAAAAGAAACCAGCATGTGCTGATTTCTTTTGCACATGAAAAGCTAAAAATTAGAAGTTCATTACTTTGTTTACAGCTTCAACAATATCTTTGTGGTTTGGTAACCATACGCTCTCTGCTTGAGAGAATGGGAATACTGTATCAGCAGCTGCAACACGTACAACTGGAGCTTCTAAGTTTAAGATTGCACGGTCGTTAATTTCCGCTACAACGTTAGCTGCAATACCAGCTTGTTTTTGAGCTTCTTGAACTACAACTACGCGACCTGTTTTTTCAACAGAAGCGATGATTGTTTCGATATCTAATGGTTGAACTGTACGTAAGTCAACAACCTCTAAAGAGATACCTTCTTTTTCAAGTTCTTCAGCAGCTTTTAATGCAGCGTGAACCATAGCACCGTAAGCGATAACAGATACATCTGTACCTTCACGTTTGATATCAGCTTTACCTAAATCAATTGTGTAATCACCTTCTGGTACCTCTTGACGGAATGAACGGTACAATTTCATATGCTCTAAGTAGATAACTGGATCGTTGTCACGAATCGCAGAGATTAAAAGACCTTTAGCATCGTATGGAGTAGATGGAATAACAACTTTTAGACCAGGTTGTTGAGCCACTAATCCTTCTAAGCTATCAGCATGTAGTTCAGGAGTATGAACACCACCACCGAATGGAGAACGAACTGTTACTGGAGCAGTCCAACGTCCACCAGAACGGTAACGCATACGAGCTAATTGACCAGAAATTGAATCCATTACTTCATAAACGAAACCGAAGAATTGGATTTCTGGAACTGGACGGAATCCTTCAAGTGCAAGACCAACTGCAAGTCCACCAATACCAGACTCTGCAAGTGGAGTATCCATTACACGATCTTCACCAAATTCAGCTTGTAAACCTTCAGTAGCACGGAATACACCGCCGTTTACACCAACGTCTTCACCAAATACAAGTACGTTAGGGTCATTTTTCATTTCAACGCGTAAAGCATCAGTGATTGCTTGAATCATTGTCATTTGAGCCATGGCTTACTTCGACTCCTTTTCTTTGTAGATTTCATATTGTTCAGCTAAGTTGTAAGGCATTTTTTCGTACATGATTTCCATTAAATCAGTTACTTTTTGTTTTGGAGCTTGGTCAGCCTTAGCAATTGCTTGTTTGATATCTTCTTTTGCTTCTTCGATTACTGTCTCTTCAACTTCTTGAGACCATAGGCCTTTAGCTTCTAAGAACTTACGGAAGCGTACGATTGGGTCTTTTTGTTCCCATTCGTTTTCGATATCTTTTGTACGGTAACGAGTTGGGTCATCACCAGCCATTGTATGTGGACCGTAACGGAATGTTAAAGTCTCGATTAAAGTAGGGCCTTCGCCATTTACTGCGCGCTCACGAGCAAAAGCAGTTGCTGCGTATACAGCTAATGGATCCATACCGTCTACTTGAATTCCGTAAATACCTGCTGCTACTGCTTTTTGTGCTACAGTTTTAGCTGCAGATTGCTTTTCTACTGGAGTAGAGATTGCATAACGGTTGTTTTGAACAACGAAGATTGCTGGAGCTTTGAATGCACCTGCAAAGTTCATACCTTCGTAGAAGTCACCTTGTGAAGCACCACCGTCACCAGTGTAAGTAATTGCAACAGATTTTTTACCACGTAGTTTCATACCTAACGCAACACCAGCAGTTTGGATGATTTGCGCACCGATAATAATCTGTGGAGCTAATGCATTTACATTCTCAGGCATTTGGTTACCCATGAAGTGTCCACGAGAGAATAAGAATGCTTGGTATAATGGTAATCCGTGCCATACTAATTGTGGTACATCACGGTATCCTGGTAAGATGAAGTCTTCTGCTTCAAGTGCGAAATGACTTGCTAATTGAGAAGCTTCTTGTCCAGCTGTAGGTGCGTAGAAACCTAAACGTCCTTGACGGTTTAAAGAAATAGAACGTTGATCTAATACGCGAGTATACACCATACGACGCATTAATTCTTTTAATTGATCATCAGATAATTCAGGCATAGCTGCTTCATTCACAACTTCACCGTTTTCATTTAAAATTTGTAATGTTTCAAATTGAGCTGCGATAGCTTTCATTTGCTCATCAACATTAAATAGGGTCTTTTTTGTTTTAGTACCCATTCCGTTCACCTCTTCCTCTCTTGAACCATATTCTGAAACGCTTTCACTGGCTATTTTCCAGTTTAAAAAGCGCAACGATGTAAACCAACATGTTTGTATGTCGGTTGAGAATAATTTTGTGTACCTAACAATCTGTACTAATGTTTTTTCAGAAACATATTAATACAATCTTGATCACGTTTTTTAGTTTACAACTATTCTAATTACGATGTCAATTACTTTGAATACGTTTTTTTATAAATAATATGCAGGTTTCTACTACACAAACGTGTTTTTATTTTTTACATCTGTATTAGTAAGCATTGACCTACTGTTATATTATTCCCTTTTTCACTTATTTTTTCTCTTAGAATAATATGTAAACGATTTAATTCTCTTTAGTTTTTCTCTCTTCGTAACAAAAATATACAAACTACTCTTCCTTTTTTAGGTAAATACCTATACATTTCTACCCTCTCTTCCATACATTATAGTAACCGCAGTATTAGCGGGAAATGATAAAGGAGGTCATCTCATGTACGGATACTCATATTGCTATCCAACTTGTTCATATCCTTCCTACGGTTATGGCGGTTCTTGTGGCGGGTCTGGACGCGGCTTCGCCTTAATCGTTGTGTTGTTTATTCTTTTAATTATCGTTGGTGCTGCTTGCATTCGCTAATGTAAAACGAAACAACTATGGAAAGAAAAAGACGGCTTTGCTGTCTTTTTCTTTTTATCACATACATAACTACTCTATAATAGAACAATTTCCAAAATGCCTTCCCTTTCTTGCCGATGACTTTTTCCATCTCCTTTGGTAGACTAAAGAGGAAAGGAGAGATTACATATGCTTACAATGAAAGATGTTATTCGCGAAGGAGATCCTATTTTGCGCAACGTTGCAGAAGAGGTGTCATTACCGGCAAGCGAAGAAGATACAACTACCTTAAAAGAAATGATTGAATTCGTAATAAATAGCCAAGATCCTGAAATGGCTGAAAAATATAGTTTACGCCCTGGAATCGGATTAGCGGCTCCGCAAATCGGTGTTTCAAAAAAAATGATTGCAGTTCATGTAACCGATGCGGATGGTACATTATATAGCCATGCATTATTCAATCCAAAAATCATTAGCCATTCTGTTGAACGTACATATTTACAGGGTGGTGAAGGCTGTCTGTCTGTAGACCGCGAAGTACCTGGTTATGTTCCTCGTTATACAAGAATTACAGTAAAAGCAACTTCTATTAACGGAGAAGAAGTAAAATTACGTTTAAAAGGTTTACCAGCAATCGTATTCCAACACGAGATTGATCATTTAAATGGCGTTATGTTCTATGACCATATCAATAAAGAAAATCCTTTTGCCGCTCCTGATGATTCCAAACCTCTAGAGCGATAATAATAAAAAGGCGGAAGTTAATCTTCCGCCTTTTTATTATGAAATGGGTTCCATATTCACTTATAGCAATCCAGCCCACTTTAGTCCATGATATATACCGTCTTCATTAACATCCTTTGTCACATGATTTGCAAGTTTTTTCAAGTCTTCATGGCCATTTCCCATCACAATACCTGTGCCAACGGCTTCGATCATTTCTAAATCATTTAAGCCATCTCCAAATGCATACACTTGATCACGATTAAAACCTAACTTTTCAATGTATTTCTCAATTCCTTTTGCCTTAGAACCACCATTCGGAATGATATCCATTGAATATGCATGCCAACGAATAAAATGAAAATCTGGATAATGATTAATAAACTTTTCCTCTTCATTTACTTCACAAAAAAGTAGTGTTTGATAAATATTACGTTCCTCATAAAAATTAGGCTCATATGCTGGATGCTCAAAGTTTAAGCTTCCAAAGCCTTCTTTCACATAATCATGATATTCCACTGATGCTCTCATATCTTGATGGTCAAGATATACAAGTGGATATCCTTCTTGTTTTGCAAACTGAGTAAACCTATGTAAAGCATCTGGATGTAACGGATTATTAAATATTACCTCATCTTCAAAGACAACATATTGTCCATTAAAACTAACATAATTATGTATATTAAGTTCCCTGCGAATATCTTCGAACATAAATGGCGCGCGCCCTGTCGCAATTGCTACATGTACACCTTTTTCTTGTAACTGTTTTACTGCATCTCGTGTAGATTGCGGAATTTTTTTATCATGATCTAATAATGTTCCATCAATATCAAAAAAGACAATTTTATCATTCATTTGTCAAAATCCTTTCTGGGACTCTATATTCCTATTTTGAATATCACTTTTCAAATTCTAAAAAAAAGTATAACATATTAAACATCTGTGAAGAAAGCGTTCCCTTTCTGACCTTATTTGTAAACTTTGCATATATATATTAGTAAAACATGTAGATACTTGTTCGGATGAATTTTCTTTTCCATTCTTCCTCATACTATACCTATAACTAACGGCTACTGATCGTTACTATAGAATAACTTTCACTGTATGGGAAAGGACAAGATTCACCATTCACTTTTGTCCTATCTCTTATATCAGAGATAGAGTTTTCACTAGTAATAGGCATGTTTAAAATAAGGAAAGGAAGGAGTAATCATGCTGAAGAAGCTGAAGAAAAAGCTCAAGCGTTATTTAAACGGTCTAGTCCGTAAAAAGACAATCGCTTAAATTGTGCCCATTTCGGGCTTTTTCTTCATTCTCATTCGAAAAAACATGAAAATCGTGACTGTTTGCTTTATAATAAGTAACAGATAATGCAAAACATAGACAAGGAGAGGTTTTCCAAATGATTTTTAAAGTATTTTATCAAGAAAAATTAACTGAGGTTCCAGTACGTGAAAATACAAAAGTTTTATATCTAGAGGCTACGTCTGAAAAGGATGTTCGTACAAAGTTAAATAAGTTCGCATATAATATCGAGTTTGTTCAGTCTGTTACTGGCGCTCATCTTGAATATGAAAAAGAAAACGCTGATTTAACATTAGCGGAAATCGTATAGCGATATGAAATTTCTAAAAAACGACCAAGTTGCTGTATTTGCTCTCGGTGGGCTTGGTGAAATCGGTAAAAATACATACGCTGTTCAATTTCAAGATGAAATTATTATAATTGATGCTGGAATTAAATTTCCAGAGGACGAACTTCTCGGGATCGATTATGTAATACCAGACTACACTTATTTTGTGCGAAACGAAGATAAAATTAAAGGGTTATTCATTACACATGGTCACGAAGATCATATCGGCGGAATCCCTTACCTATTACGTCAAGTGAACATTCCGATTTACGGCGGAAAATTAGCAATTGCACTCATCAAAAACAAATTAGAAGAACACGGCTTACTTCGTAAAGCAAAACTTTACGAGATTCAAGAAGATGACGTTATTAAATTCAAAAAAACGTCTGTATCCTTCTTCCGTACAACTCACAGTATTCCAGATTCGTACGGCGTTGTTGTGAAAACACCTCAAGGTCAAGTTGTTCATACAGGTGACTTCAAATTTGACTTCACACCAGTTGGTGAACCAGCTGATTTAACAAAAATGGCTGAAATCGGTAAAGATGGCGTACTATGTCTATTATCTGATAGTACGAACAGTGAAGTTCCAAACTTTACTATGTCTGAGCGTCGCGTTGGTGATAGCATTCAAGACATTTTCCGTAAAGTAGAAGGACGGATTATATTCGCAACCTTTGCATCAAATATCCACCGCTTACAACAAGTTGTTGAAGCTGCTGTTGAAAACAACCGTAAAGTAGCTGTGTTTGGTCGAAGTATGGAAGCAGCGATTGAAATTGGACAAAACCTTGGTTATATTCGTTGCCCGAAAGATACATTCATAGATGCATCTCAACTAAACCGCTTACCAGCTAATAAAGTTGTTATTTTATGTACAGGTAGTCAAGGTGAACCGATGGCAGCACTTTCACGTATTGCAAATGGTACACACCGCCAAATTCAAATTATTCCTGGAGATACAGTTGTTTTCTCTTCTTCACCAATTCCAGGAAATACAATTAGCGTAAGTCGTACAATTAACATGTTGTACCGCGCTGGCGCTGATGTAATTCACGGGAAACTTTCAAATATCCATACAAGTGGACACGGTGGACAAGAAGAACAAAAGTTAATGTTACGTCTAATTAAACCGAAGTACTTCATGCCAATTCATGGTGAATATCGTATGCAGCGTATGCACATGAACATAGCAAATGATTGTGGCATCCCTGAAGAAAATTGCTTCATTATGGATAATGGCGATGTTCTTGCTTTACGTTCGGATGAAGCTAGCGTAGCTGGAAAAATCCCATCTGGTTCGGTCTACATTGATGGAAACGGTATTGGAGATATTGGCAATATCGTATTACGCGATCGTCGTATCCTTTCTGAAGAAGGACTTGTAATTGTAGTTGTAAGCATTGATATGAAAGAATTTAAAGTTGCAGCAGGACCTGATATCATCTCACGCGGTTTCGTTTACATGCGTGAAAGCAGCGATTTAATCAATGATGCACAAACATTAATTACAACTCATTTAGAAAAAGTAATGGAGCGTAAAACAACACAATGGTCTGAAATTAAAAATGAAATTACAGACACATTAGCCCCATTCCTATATGAGAAAACGAAACGTCGTCCAATGATTTTACCAATCATTATGGAAATATAAGAAAAAGGACAATGCCATGAAGGCATTGTCCTTTTCTTTTCTCTTATCTTAAAAAGTGTTTAAATCGATCCACTTCATCGTCATGACCAATGACAATTAATATATCTCCTGCTTGAATATTCTCCGTAGCTCGAGGGGATACGATAACTTCTTTGCCTCGTTTAATTGCTACAATATTCAATCCAAACTTCGCACGAATATCTAATTCAATTAAAGAGTGCCCATCAATTTTTTTATTCGCAATAATCTCTACAATACTATGCTCATCTGAAAGCTCAAGGTAGTCTAGCACATTGCTTGATGCAATATTATTAGCAATCCTTTTTCCCATATCACGTTCTGGATGCACAATATGATCTGCACCTATTTTACTTAACACTTTTTCATGATAATCATTTTGAGCTTTTACAGTAATATTTTTTACACCCAACTCTTTCAAAATCAAAGTTGTTAAAATACTTGAATTTAAATTATCTCCAATAGCAACGACTACGTGATCAAAATTTCGAATACCAAGGCTTTTTAATACCATCTCATCTGTTGAATCTGCAATTACAGCATGCGAAGCTATATTTGCAAATTCATTAATTTTATCCTCATCTGAATCGATTGCCATTACTTCCATACCTAATTGAGCTAGTTCTCGGCAAATACTTCCACCAAAGCGACCAAGTCCAATGACAGCAAATTCTTTTTCTTTCTCACCCACAAGAATTCCTCCAATAACTTCAAGTACTATTTATTTTCAGTGTAACACACTTTATATGCGTCACAAAAACTATGATTAGCTCTTATTTTTGTTTTTGTATATAAAAATATTGTTGCAAGTAAAAAGCGATACCAACAAGTAGCATAGCAAATACAAATATATTTCCAAAAGAACTAAATGTTTCAAAAACGAATAATAATGTTTCTTGACCAAAAAAGGCAAATAGAAGCTGTGTGAATGCAAATAACAACGCCCATATGTAATGATGTTGATGGAATAAATAATGCGTTGCACCTAAAAAAGCAATAAACGAAAAGATAAAGATCCACCAATTTTCTAAAAATAGTTGCCAATTAGAAAATTGATATCCATTTACTAATATCGCAATAAGCGCGATAACTACCATCGTCGGCACACTCCAAAATAATGCCCGTCCTCTAAAGAAACGAGTGCCTTTAACATCTCCTTTTTCATGTGCAATATATGTTAGTACTACTGTGCTTATATACAAAACAGAAAGAATTGTTAAAACGATAATAAGCCAAAAATGTAATTGATAATATTCATGCTCTATATTTGTCACGATTGCAGCTAACATGCACGGAATTAACATTCCCGTCCAACCATCTACTTTTCTTTCATTCCAAAAGACCGTATTACCAATCCTTATTCCTAACAACATAAAAATAATGATACCCAATACAAATAACGTAGTTTTATTCCCTACTAAACTCGTTGAGAAAGCAATTAATCCAATAAATAAAAAGAGCACAAACCCATTCATAATTTCTAGTACAGGTGATAAATATCTCTTCACCCATTTGTATGTTTCGTCATATTCATTATTATCTACTAGACGATAGGCATAAAAACTTATCCCAAAATAAACCGCCGCAATAATAACATACGCATATAAGACGAAACATAAAATCGCACTGCTAATTTGCACGTAATTCCCCACCCTTTTTTCTATGTTTCACATTGATTTTACACACTTTTCATACTAAAAGTAAACATATATAAGTTAGTCAAATAATTAATAATGAGCAGTGGCTAAACCCCCTGCTCATTATTAAAACAGTACAATTAACTTTAATTCTTCCATTTGTATGTAAATGTCTAAAATCAATCTATACGAGCGTTACTTACACCTCAGAACAAAAAGTTATTTGGAACCTTCAAGAGAGCGGAAGTTTTATTTTCTATTCCCTTTCCACTTTACATATTGGCTTAAAAATGTGATTGCCTTTTCAATCACTTCTTCGTCTGGTTTTAATTTTGCATGATGTAAACCATATTCTGAATTTACTCCAAGCCAAAACATAAATCCAGGGATTTCTCGAAGCATATAACCAAAATCTTCACCCGTCATTGCCTCAGTACATGTAATAACATTCATATCAGTTTGTTTATGTACAAATTCCATAAACTCTCTCGTTAACTCTTCATGGTTATATACTTGATGATACATTGCTCCGTAATCTATAATCGCCTCACACTGGAAAGAAGCTTCGATACCTGCAACAATTGACTCAATTCTGCTTTTCACACGCTTCATTGATTCCACTGATAATGTTCGAATCGTTCCTTCTAAACGAGATTTTTCTGCAATAATATTTTGAACCGTACCACCTGTAATTTTCCCGATTGTAATTACTGCACTATCAAGAGGATTTACATTGCGACTAATAACGGATTGAAGCTGTGTAACAAGGTGACTCGCTGCAACAATCATGTCATTTGCAGTATGCGGATAGGCAGCATGGCCACCTTTCCCTTTTAAATCAATATATAATTCTGAAGTATTGGCAAATAACAGTCCTTCTTTCGTTGCAATTGTCCCCACAGCGTATTCTGGTGCAATATGAAGACCAAGAATTATATTTGGTTTCCATTCTTTTAACTCTTCACTTTCTAACATAGGAAGAGCACCGCCTGGTCCTTCTTCTGCTGGCTGGAATAGAAATACAAGGTCATCATCTATTCTTTCGCTCACAGCTTTCGTTAGAAGGCCTAAACCGATTGTTGTATGTACATCATGGCCGCATGCATGCATCATTCCTTCATGAATAGAAGCAAACTCGTATCCAGTTTCCTCTGTAATTGGTAAACCGTCTATATCTGCACGATAACCTATTATTTTTTCGGGATTTTTTCCATTTACTTTAACGATTACACCCGTTTTCCATGTCTTCACTTCCACAAATTCATGAGAAAGTGTTCCTATATAATCTAAAATATACTGTTGTGTTTTCCATTCCTTAAATCCAATTTCTGGAATTCTATGTAAATCTCTACGAATTTGGATAAATTTGCTTACTGTCATTTTTGCACCTCTATCTATAAAAAGCGTAAGAGCCCATTTACGCTCTTACGCTTTTTTTACTTTTTATTTCTCTGGGTTTAATTGACGAAGCTCTTGTTTAATTTCTGTTTTTGCTTTTGTCTTCTCATCAATTTCTTTAATTACACGTGCTGGAGTACCTGCAACAACTGTGTATGGAGGCACATCTTCTGTTACAATAGCTCCTGCTGCTACGACTGCACCTTTCCCTACTGTAACACCCTCTAAAACAACCACGTTTGCACCGATTACTACATCATCTTCAACGATAACTGGTTTTGCAGAAGGTGGCTCAATAACACCTGCAAGTACAGCACCTGCACCTACGTGACAGTTTTTACCGACTGTTGCACGTCCACCAAGTACTGCGTTCATGTCGATCATAGAACCTTCACCAATTACAGCACCAATGTTAATTGTTGCATTCATCATAATTACAGCGTTGTCACCAATTTCAACATGGTCACGAATAATAGCACCTGGCTCGATGCGAGCTTTAATACCTTTTAAATCAAGCATCGGGATTGCAGAATTACGACGATCGTTTTCTACAACGTAGTCAACGATGTGCTTATTATTCTCATCAAGAATTGTCTTAATTTCAGACCATTCTCCGAATAATACACCTGACTTTTTATTCACAAATGCTTGTACTGTTTCAGGGAATGTTACTTCTTTTAAATCCCCTTTTATGTATACCTTTACAGGAGTTTTCTTTTCACTTTTTTGAATAAACGAAATAATTTCGTTAGCGTCCATCATTTTCATTCTTGTTGCCTCCTAAATCCATTTATAATGTTACTCTACCAAACGAAAGAGCGAGTAGCAAGATAATAATCTTATTTTTCCCTTTGAATTTCTTCTATAATTTCTAAAAATGCTTGTACTTGCTTCAACTGCCTTGCCGAGTCACTTGTTAACAACCATGTTTCTCTCGTCAGTTGAACAGGTGTTTTATACATATTTTCCTGTACTTCCTTTAAAACAGTAGAAGGTAAAAGGGCATAACCTATACCATTTAAAACAAGTTGTTTACATGTTTCAATTTGGTCAACTACAATCGTTCGCTTAGGCGGATTAGAAAATAAACCATACCACCAATTTTGTATTTGTCCATAATAAGTCGAATCACTTTTAAATTGAATGAACGGCCTATTTGTTTCTTTTAACATCGAAATATCTTTTATTTCTTTATCAACTAAATACAGTTCATCTTCAAATAATTGTTGCTTCTGACCTTTATATTCTTGTGTTCCCCTCAGTATAGCAACATGAACGTCTCCTTCATAAAACTGCTTTTGCACTTCACTACTCCATCCAGTAAACAGCGATATCTTGACAGAAGGATATTTATGCACAAACTTTTTCAAAACAGGAGGGAGCCAATATTGACCAATAACTGATGCAACAGCTATTTTTAACGTTCCATGAGTTTCCGTTCTGAAAACAGCTAGCTCACTTTTTATATCTTCTTCCCTTTGCAACATTTCTTTAGCATAATTTGCAACTTTTTCCCCTTCAGGTGTAATTGTCAATCCTTTTTGTGAGCGAATAAAAAACTTCATTCCCCATTGTTTCTCCATAGATTGTAATCGTTGACTCAGCGCAGGTTGGGAAACAAATAAACGTTCCGCCGCTTTTCTCATATTTGATTCCTGAGCTAACACAACCATCATTTGAAAATCATCAATTTGCAACTTTCTCCCTCTTTCCTTAGCTTCCATACACCTTATTTCAATAAGCTTTTCATCCTTAATTTACCCGAATGCTTTCATTCAGAAAATACAATTGTCCAGCGCAAACTTTCCTTATGTTTTATGTCTTTTTAAATATAATACATACACAAGTGATATGCACGAAAAAAAAAGTGACTTCTTCGTTTCTATGAAGTCACTTTTCTTACGTTATCGATTATGTTGCCTTACTTTCTTATTCAACAATTTTAAAATAGCCCGACGTGTTAAAATCCCCTCAAAATAGCCTTCTTCATTAACAGCGCAAATAAAAGGATGATCAATTGTCATTTCTAAAGCTTTTGCAAATGAATCGTCTAATTTAAGAACAGGTATATCTTCTTTCATCACCTGCTCTACTTTCATATCATCGAGTCTTTCAAACTCAATACGTTCTAATCCTAACATACCATCTAATATCATGGCAGTACTAATCAAACCATGTAGTTTATACATTGGATCTAAGACAGGTATCGCCGAATATCCAGATTTCACAAGAACGAGTAAAGCATGTTCTAAACTATTTCCAATTTGGACATGAGCTACTTTTTCCGATGAAATCATTAAATCCTTCACAAGAATTTGTTGAAATTCGTCTTTCGGAATACTAATCATATTACATCCCCCATTTTCCCTTTTTCCTGCTTATGTTCACAACTCTATTCACATTTTATGACAGCGTTTTCATATTATTATTTTGTCCTAAATTTATTTCAATAAAAATACAATCACACAGCTATTTTAGCATACAGCACAAAAAAAAGACTACCATTCCGGTAGCGCTTAATACCCTTTATTTTTTAATCTGTAAAATAACCTTGTGATTTTTTTATATTGCATCACATCTGTCTGTTTCAAACCATTCTCAATATCTGTAAGTTCCACAGCTAAAATTTCACTTGCGTAATTTTGCTGAAATAAAATATCTAGTAGTAAACTTTCTTCTTCCTTCGTTAAAACAACTTCCCTTTGCATATACCCCTCTCCTTACACTCGCATCGTTACTCTTATTATATAAAAAATTCAACCTATTTAATAGATGTAATATTCAGTTTTTATTGAAAGATATGTAGCAATCGTATACATACAAAAAAATCATTTCGTATATCGATTTGCATAGCTAAACGCCGCATAAGCATCTGGCTTAATTTTTGCAGTTAATCCCATCGCTCGAATTTTTTCTGTCATATCTAAAATAAATTCTTTTGTTAAACCATCATTCCCAATGTCTAAATGAATTTCCATTATGAATCCAGCCCCATCTTGAGCATAAGGATGCAATAACTCCCATATTGTTTGTATATGAGTAGGCGTAAATAGACATGCGATTTCTTGACTAAACTGCGTTTCTAAATATATTTTCTCACGTAAGGTTGCCGGCTTATCTTTTACTGATCTATGGTGTAAACAGCCCCAGGCACCTTTTCCAACACGATGAATATGGATTGCTGTAATAAACCTCGTATCCTTTTGATGCGCTTGTGAGTCTGTCCCAATGGATAATCGATATAAATTTCGCGGATCCTTTTCAATGAAACTACAAATACGGTTAAAGACCATATCAAAATTTAAATGTCTCTCTGAAACATTGTAAAATTTATGTGCACCGTCCACAGAGTCACGTCCTTTCAATTAGACAGACTTTTCGTATTCTCATTGTATGGGACAAAAACTAAAATTATAACTTCCTATCCTTTATTCGTTTCAATATTTCGAATTACAAAGTGACAAACTTGGCACGTATAAATTACATTTTGATTAGATTGAGCCGTTAATACATGAATAATCTCAGCAGAACTTTGACAATTAGGACAAATCACAACTGGTAAACGTTCCATACGATAACCTCCTAGTTATATTTCTCCCGCTATTTGCAGAACCCAGCGATTGTGAGAAGTTTAGCTTCACATATTCACCCGGTTGACGGGACTCATTTTCCACATGGATAAGCAAACTTGCACGGATTAAAATTTCATTTTAATACCATTGTAGGAAAAATAAAAAACTTCTATACATTCCACTAGAAAGTAATAGAACTAAAAAAGGTACTGCCACATGGCAGTACCTTTTTTATATGTATCAAGAAATGATATCGTAAATCTCAATTGCAACCATGTCGATATTATCGAATTGATACACTTGAGGTTTTTCACCTTGTTGATACACTTCTAACTCATACATTTCACTTTTATCGAAAAATTTCACGCTACATTTGCGCTCACCGTTCACTTCAAAATAGCGTTGTGCTACTTCACCGCTTTCAGCTTGTTCTTGTAGACTAACAAGTCGAGTTAAAATTCCTTGGAGTAGAGACATGAAATCTCTCCTTTCTCTGATCTTCCTACCAATAGGTTTTACAGCTATACTCATTCTATCCGTCATAACAGAAAAAATGTTCCACACTCTAGGATAAAGGTTATTGGCCAGAAACTCAACTAAAAATTTGTCGAAATGCGAAGGAAAAAACAGAAAGAACATATTTCCCCTTCTTTATTGCGGTTTTTATACTGGAAGAATATAATAAAAAACAGAAAAAAGGAGGAATAACAATGAAAAAAATTGAGGTTTATACACAACCCGATTGTCCGCCCTGTGTTATTGTGAAAGAATTTTTGAAGCATAATAACGTTGCATATGAAGAATTTGACGTAAAAAAAGACGCTGCTGCTCGCAATCGTCTTTTATACGACTATGATTCTTATTCAACTCCAACAGTCGTAATTGATGGCGAAGTAGTTGCAGGGTTTCAAATTGAAAAGTTACAACAACTACTCAATATAGAATAGGAATAGGTAAATACCTATTCCTATTCTTATCCTGCTATTTGTAGGTAGTAAAACTCCTACCCCCAATTTAGCTACAGCAAAGAAGTTAGATGGAAGAGTAATCCCTCCCACTGATTAAAAGTTTCACTTTATAATTGTTGCAACCTTTTTATTTCAGTTAAAAGTTCCTGACTTTCATGATATCCTGCTAGCTTCCATTTATCTTGATCCCTTTTCAATGTTACAATTTGATACTGTCCACTTTTTGTCCGCTCATATACATATAAATTTTTATGTTCTTCATCATACGACATTTTCGTTTCTGAATTAAAAGAAAACGGTGCTTCTTTTGCCGGAAGTAAATATTCACCACTTTGTTTATCACTTCTGCTATTTTCATCTGTAAATACTTGAAGGAAATTATCTGTAAAATACGGTGATAACGTCTCTATCATCTTATTCATCGGCAAATGCTTCCCACGAATTGAAAACTGGGTTTCATAGCCTTTTTGTATCGTTGTAAATACTTCTTTCCGATCGACTTCCACTTCCTCTTTTCCTAAAACAGTCGTAACACTATAACCAACTAGAAAGGCAACACATACAAATAGAACAAGCCATATTCCATATTTCCTCATTTTTTCACCTTCCTTTTAAAAGAACTTGTCTTTGTAGTATTCATTGTAACAATGATTATGCAAAGAAAGGACAGATTTCGTTCGTAAAATCTTTACAACGATAGACAGCATTTTCATCACCATTTTCACTA
>NZ_JBEUTW010000164.1:0-8478 GCF_040492675.1 Bacillus sp. AP50 | reverse complement strand
CTATATTCTTATTTATATAGCCGGATCATTCTACTATTTATTATTTTATCCTACAATATTTGCGTTCAACCAAGAGATATTTCAAGCAGAACATTATAAAAGTTTAAGTGGAACGATGGAAATACAAGGACAGTTAACACAAGTTATTTCTGGAGCGGCCGCGAGCTTCTTAATTGAAATTGTATCTTTGAAGTGGATTTTGTTAGTAGACATGTTAACTTTTGCTGGAGCATTTTTTCTTTTCTTATGTATACCGTACGTAAAGAAAAAAGAAGTGAAAAGAAAAATAACATTTAAGAAGCAATTGTTTGAAGGAATTCACTTTATGAAAAAACGTCCTAAGATCTTTTGGTTCTTACTGGCCACTTATATGCCGTTTATAGGTGTTATGATGGCAAATTATTTAATACCAGTTTATATTTCGGATATACTTAAAGCCAATGCCTCTGTATACGCAATAGAGGGGATGATGTACGGTGTTGGAGCGGTTGTTGCAGGAATCTGTATTCCACTCATAATGAAATATGTAAAAACAGAAGTTTCAATCGTTATGACGATGTTCATTTATGTAATTTCAATTACCGCAATGATTATTGAACCTTCCGTAATTTTCTTATATGGACTTGCAATTTTTCATGCAGTTGGAAATGCGGGTACAAGAGTGGCGAGAAATGTATTGATGATGGAGGAAATTCCAAACGAAGTAATGGGAAGAGTGGATAGCTTATTTCGATTAATTGGTACAGGAATAAGAATTGTATTATTAATGCTGTTTACAGTTGGTGTATCTAAAGCTGGGGTAATGCTCCCGTTTTACGTACTTAGCTGTATATTGATTCTATCATTAGGAATTGCTTTTTATTATGTATATTCACAACGTAAAGTAGGGACGAACGTTTCTAATAAATCAATCGTTTAAAAAAACACTTCTGCCTCCCTTTCTTTTTCTATATAATAAAAAGAAAGGGAGTGCAAACTTATTTATGAACAAATGGATCTTTCTTATCATTTTATTATTACCGCCACTATACATCATTTATATGACGTTTCGAATGAACAAAGTTGCTCGTGAAAAGTTGAGCTATCACTCTCCGTACGTTCTTATACTGGGTGCAAAGTTATTTGGAGATAGACCGTCTTTATCTCTTCAAAATCGTTTGGATGTAGCGTTGGAGTATTTATTTTCCCATCCTGAAGCGAAAGTAATTGTTTCAGGTGGTCAAGGAGAAGATGAAGATATACCGGAAGCTCACAGCATGAGAAACTATTTAATGGTACACGGTATAGATGAGAGTCGTATTTTAATAGAAGATCAATCTACAAATACGTATGAAAACTTAAAGTTTAGTATGGATTTATATAATGTGAAACATGCGGTAGTTGTAAGTAATACGTATCATTTATATCGAACGAAAATAATTGCAAAGCGTTTAGGCATGAAGATGGAGGCACTAGCTGCTGAAACACCAATTCGTTCTAAGAGAAAAATGTATGTTCGCGAATATGCTGCTATAATGAAAACAATATTGTTCGACCGTTAGAGCTCAAATGTGAGCTCTTTTTTAATTTAAAAGCGTATCATTTGAAATGAATGCCATATTCCATCAAAATAAAGGAAACAACAGTAAAGGAGTTGTATTTGTGATTCAATTTAATCATGTGTCAAAATCGTATGAAGATGGCACGAAAGCAGTGGATTCATTGCATTTAGAAATTAAAAAGGGAGAATTTTTTGTTCTCATCGGTCCGAGTGGTTGCGGGAAAACAACGACAATGAAGATGATTAATCGTTTAATCGAAACGACTGAAGGATCGATTTTAATCGATGGAAAAGATATTCAACAATATAATATAAACGAATTACGTTGGGATATAGGATACGTGTTGCAACAGATTGCTTTGTTTCCTCATATGACAATTGCTGAAAATATTGCAGTTGTTCCTGAAATGAGGCAATGGAGCAAAAAAGAAATTAAAGCACGCGTCGATGACTTGTTACATATGGTTGGATTAGAGCCGGATATATATCGAGATCGTATGCCTGATGAATTGTCAGGAGGACAAAAACAACGTGTCGGTGTCGTGCGAGCATTAGCCGCAAACCCGAAAATCGTTCTTATGGATGAACCATTTAGTGCGTTAGATCCATTAAGTAGGGAACAGCTTCAGAAGGATATTGTACAGTTGCAAAAAAAGATTCAAAAAACAATCGTGTTCGTAACACATGATATGCAAGAAGCATTATCACTTGGAGATCGCATTTGTATTATGAAAGAAGGAAAAGTTGTTCAACTAGATACACCAGAAGGAATTATACATAATCCGAAAAATGAATTTGTAGAGGAGTTCATTGGAAATCATGGGCGAACTTGGTATGAGGGGAAAAGTGTAGCAGATGTATTGCCACTTGATCAAAGTGTGCAATTAGAAGGGCAGGCGCTATCATTACATTCTTCCTTACAAGAAGCACTAGTTCGTGTGCGTGATGAAGAGGTCGTTCCAGTTGAAGAAAACGGTCAATATATTGGAGCGTTAACAAGTCGTCATATTGTCAATTACATTGTTGAACAAATGAAGGAAAGAGGCTAAACAGTGACTAATTTTATACAAACGTTCCAAGAACGAAAAATAGAATTACTAACTGCATTAAGTGAGCATTTACAAATATCGCTTATTTCATTATTTTTTGCAGTAATTATAGCAGTGCCACTTGGCATCTTATTAACAAGAAAAGAACGAATGGCTGAATTTATAATAGGAACTTCTGCAGTAATGCAGACAGTGCCATCACTTGCATTGCTTGGACTCTTAATTCCGTTAGTAGGAATCGGAAAACTTCCAGCGATTATCGCATTAGTTGTGTATGCACTATTACCTATTTTACGAAATACATATACAGGAATAAGGGAATTAGATGAATCTCTAATAGAAGCCGCGAAAGCTATGGGGATGAATAGTTGGAAAAGATTGTGGAAGGTAGAACTTCCTCTTGCATTGCCTATTATTATGGCCGGTATTCGTACAGCGATGGTATTAATTGTTGGAACGGCTACATTAGCAGCTCTCATTGGTGCTGGTGGGCTCGGTAAGCTTATATTATTAGGTATAGATCGAAATGATCATGCACTTATCATTTTAGGGGCCGTACCAGCCGCGTTACTCGCTTTATTCTTTGATATAGTACTTCGCATACTTGAACGACCGAAACGCTCTTCTAAGCGTGTTATATTGACGATATGTATTGTTTGTATAATGATTGCTTCTCCATTTCTTTGGAGTACCGAAAAGAAAGATATTGTTATTGCGGGCAAACTTGGATCAGAACCTGAAATTTTAATTCAAATGTATAAGCAGCTTATTGAACAAGATACAGATTTACACGTACAATTAAAACCAGGTCTTGGGAAAACAGCATTTGTATTTGAAGCGTTGAAATCAGGGGAAGTAGATATATACCCAGAATTTTCAGGAACAGCTTTATCTACTTTCGTGAAAGAAGAACCAAAGAGTACAAATCGTGATGAAGTATATGAGCAGGCTCGCGTTGGAATGGAAAAGAAATATAATATGATTATGTTGAAGCCAATGGAGTATAACAATACATATGCACTAGCCATGCCGAAAAAAATAGCAGATCAAAAGAATATAAATACAATTTCTGATTTAGGGAATGTTGCGCAGGAAGCCAAAGTAGGATTTACATTGGAATTTGCTGATCGTGAAGATGGTTATAAAGGAATGCAAAAATTATATAACTATAAGTTCTCGAATGTTAAAACGATGGAGCCGAAGCTGCGTTATAGCGCAATTGAATCTGGAGATGTTAACGTAATTGATGCATATTCAACAGATAGTGAATTGGAGCAATACGGACTGAAAGTGCTAAAAGATGATAAAGGCTTATTCCCACCTTATCAAGGAGCACCATTATTAAGAAAAGAAACGTTACAGAAATATCCTGAACTTGAAAAGGTATTAAATAAATTATCTGGAAAGATTACAGATGAAGAAATGCGAAAAATGAATTATGAAGTTAACGTAAATGGTAAAAGTAGTGAAGAAGTCGCAAAACAATTTTTACAAAAAGAGAATTTACTTCGTTAAATTTACAAGAAATATACAAATTTATATGTTTGAAATGACCGTTCATTACAAAATGAGCGGTTTTTTTGTGCATACTTATACATTTTTTCAAAAAAGTATTCCATTTTTGCTCATTTTCTTTTAGAATAAGTAATGTTTTCCTGAAAAAATATAAGAGAAACGTCTATTAGAGAAAAAGGTGACTTTAATAGTTGAACGAACATAACACCTAGAATGACAGATGGGGTGGTACAAATAGAAAAGAAGTTAGGATTTTTTCCATTAATCGCATTAGTAGTTGGAACAATGGTTGGTGGCGGTGTTTTTAGTTTACCGCATGATTTAGCAGTAGGAGCAAACAGTGGTGCAATAATAATTGGCTGGTGTATTACAGCGATGGGAATGATTCCCCTTGCGCTCGTATATCAAACGTTAGCAAGACAAAAACCGGAACTTGAAGGTGGAATTTATAGTTATGCACGTGCTGGTTTTGGTGAATATATTGGATTTAATAGTGCTTGGGGATATTGGCTAGCAGGAATCTTAGGTAATGTCGCAACAATTATGTTACTGTTTAGTACATTAGGTTATTTCTTTCCAATTTTCAAAGGAGGAAATAATGTTGCGTCTATCGTTGGGGCATCACTTTTATTATGGACACTTCATTTTCTAATTTTATTTGGGATCCGTGAAGCTTCTATTATGAATGTTATCGCAACAATAGGGAAGTTAGTTCCAATCGTTTTATTTATTGTTGTAATGGTAACAGCCTTTCGCTGGGACACATTTACACATGATTTTTGGGGAGAAGGAACGATCTCACTTTCCGCTATACTTGGTCAAGTGAAAAATACAATGCTTGTAACACTTTGGGTTTTCATTGGAGTTGAAGGAGCGGTTGTATTATCTGGAAGAGCGAAGAATAGTCGAGATGTTGGTAAGGCAACAGTATTGGGACTTATTTTAGTAATGTCCATTTATATTTTAATTTCTGTCCTGTCAATGGGAGCTATGACAAGAGGCGAACTTTCTGTGTTAGAAACTCCGTCAATGGGACATGTATTAGAGCACGTTGTTGGTCCATGGGGTGCAGTTGCGATTAACATCGGATTAGTTGCTTCACTTGTCGGTACATTAATTGGCTGGTTTTTACTTGTTTCTGAAATTTCTCATGTAGCAGGAAAAGATGGCGTATTTCCGAAAGTCTTTACGAAAACAAATAAAAAGCAAACACCGCACATGGCATTATGGATTTCAAATGGTGTTGCCCAAATTATATTTATCATCGTTTTGTTTTCGGAATCAACATATCAAATTATGTATTTCATTGCATCAACATCAATTTTATTACCATATTTATTATCAGCGTTATTCCAATTTAAATTAGTCATTACAAACGAGCTAAAAGACGCAAAATTTAAAAACGGAGCGTTGGCTTTAATTGCTTCTATTTACTCTGTATGGCTTCTTTATGCAGCTGGTTTAAAGAATTTACTACTCGTTTCAATTGTGTATGGAATTGGAATTATTGTTTACACGTTTGCAAGAAAAGAACAAGGGAACCGTTGCTTTGTAGGTGCAGAGAAGTATGTGATGTGGGCAATTATTGTTGCGGCTATCACATCCATATATATGTTATTAACTGGAAATATAAAAATGTAAAAAGTCCTTTTCATTTAAAGGGCTTTTTTCTTTGTTTAGAGAATATTTACTACATAAGATATTCAGGAGGGATGAGAATGGAAGAAAAAGAACAGTTGTCTAGAATAATTGATTTAGCTAGTGAGTTAAGGAAAGTATTAGTGCAAGAATCTTTTTTTAATCATCATCCTGAACTAAGAGGAGTCATTGAAAATTTAGCAAGTTCTGTTGAAAATTTGGCGGAATTACAAATAAGTAAAGATGAAAACGCTGAAGATCGATTACGTTACGTACTTGCGAAAATGAAAATTGCTCATAATGCAATTTTACAGGAGAAAAAAGCATTTCCTTCTCATTAATATAAGTTTTTATTTTGAACCTGGCGGATAACGTCAGGTTTTTTATTTCTAGTTTTTCGTTTCTTTCATACACTAAGAATAGTATGAAAAAAGAAGGTGACTAAGGTGAAATTACATAAAGCTCTTCAGCCAAGTTTTATAAAACGAATGTACTATATGAGATTTTTAGGGAAATTTACAAAAGCTGAGAAAGAGAAGAGTGGAGAGAATTTCTTTGTACAATGCTTATCGCCAATACCATTCACTTTACAGGAACAATTTACAAATGAACCATATGTATTTGAAGGGTTATGTAGCAATAAAAAGAATGAAAAAATCTTTTCGGAATTAAAGAAGAGGAAATTAGAAAAGCAACTAGTAATGTTTCGTCTTTATTATGAAAGAGGAAATGTATACGTGGAGTTAATATGTACAGAAGAACCGAAAGAAATAGCAAGCAGCTATAAAATGATTCCGGCACCTAAAGTTACAAATAATAAAAAAAGAGAATCTTTAGAACGAAAACTTAGCAACGGTTATTTATCATTTCTTATGCCAAAATTTCCGAAAGACTTTGAGCCTCCCGAATTATTGTGGCACGATGGAAGACTTTACGGAAACATATCCCTAAAGTCATCAATTAGCTCAATCGCCTATTTTGAACAGAAACGTGAGTGTAAATATATAAACTGCAGTGACTGGACGAAGTATGTAGAAATAGCGGTAGAAGATCAATTATATTTTGTAAGTGATTATGTGTATGAGCAATTAAAAAAACGAATGCATGAAGAAGGTAAGCTAGTTGAAGTAGAGGATATAAAAGTACAAAAAGATGAATGGGAATGGGATGAGCGTGAATCGTCTTTTTTACAGTATGTACAAAGTATGGTGCATAATAAAGGGTTATATTTGGATGAAACGGATATTTATAATTTCCATATAAGTGTAAAAACAAATATGTTAACGATTCTTGGTGGTATACCGGGCGTTGGGAAATCACGGTTTGTGCAAACTTATGCAGAAGCATTAGGGTTACAGTATGGGGAAGAGTTGGTTTGGATTCCGATTTCGCCATCGTATCAAGAACCACATGATTTACTTGGTTACCTTCATCCAAATGGTACTTTTATTGAAAGTGAAACGAAGTTAGTTAGGACGTTAATGAAGGCGAAAGAAAATCCAAATCAACTGTATATAATCGTTTTTGATGAAATGAACATGTCTCATATTGAGCATTGGTTTACTCCGTTTCTATCTGTTCTTGAACTTGAAACAAAAAATCGTATTTTAAACTTGTATGAGGGTGTACAGGACATAGAGAATTCAATTCCATCAACAATTGAAATTGGAGAAAATATTATATTTGTAGGTACTGTGAATTTTGATGAAACAACAAAAGAGCTCTCTGATCGATTATTAGATCGAACGAACCTAATAACGTTACAGAAAATTCCGTTTTGTGAGATGGACATGGAACAGGGGAAAGTCGTATTACATCCACCTTTGAAAGTAACAGCGGGAGAATTTCGGATAAATTGGATGAGAAATAAAGCGATGATTGAAGTGTTTTCTGAAGAAGAATTAGAGCTATTAGATAAGTTGCATGTCGTATTGTCATCACATGACGCGTCTAAGGGAATTTCTTTCCGATGTGCAAATGCAATTGCGACTTATTTGCAAAACATACCGTTCCAAAATAACCATACCTATATGATCAGTAGAGAAGAGGGGTTTGATTTACAAATAAAGCAGCGTGTATTGACGAAAATCAGAGGGACCGAAATGATGGTTGGGCCTTTACTTTCTGAAGAAGCAAAAAGGGGGGCGACCTTAGTACCTCTTTTGCAATCTGCACTTGCAAACAGAGTATCTACATTTGAACACTCTTTAGCATATATACGAGAAAAACGTAGAGAACTGGAGCTGTATGGATATGCAAAATGAAGGGCGTTACGAAACAAAAATCGTTGATACGAATGAAACGCTCCCTTTTGTATTAAAGTTAATCATTGGAAATGAGGGGAAAGGAGATTATATTTTATTAAATCGTCTTTGTACATCTACTACAGCATTAGTTCAATGTATTTATAAAGTACAAGAATTAAAACCAATAAGATTGCAGTACAATTATGAAATTCCAATGAATATTACTTTTATATGGAATAAAGTATATGAGGGACAGAAAAATATAAAAGAGGCTCAATATGAAATAAATGAAAAAAAACAAAGAGTATTAATATATGAACATGGGAAAACAGAATTCTTTTATCCATGGCGCTGTGGTTTATACCATTTTGAAGTGCGTATAGAAGATACAACGTATTATGGCGCATTTCAAATCGTACCGAAAAACTTTTTTGATGATCAATTTGAAATGATTCAAGACTATGTGAAGTCAATTTTAAATGAGTTGATT
>NZ_JBEUTW010000163.1:0-16015 GCF_040492675.1 Bacillus sp. AP50 | reverse complement strand
CAATTCCCCATAAAAGATTCATGCAGTGTATTCTCCTTCCTCATAGTAAAAACAGTGTATAAACCAGTTGTCTATACGTTTACGAATATAACATCTTAAGTAACTTATCATAATGGACATCGGAGGTCAAACGTCTAATGAAAAGTTTAAATAAAAAGAAAATTCTTCAAAAAAACACATATAAAATAAATAGATATGAAATAGGTTATGTTTTTTATGGAAATATATACATTATGATAACGTTATGCATTGTTTTTGCAGAATAAAGTGTATGAAATGGAAGAATGGATACATTATTTTTATAGAGGGAAGGTAGGGGAAAGGGAGTAATGTGTTGAAATCGTACAAAAAAGCCTTCTAGTAAACTAGAAGGCTTTGAAACTATTAATTAAGGTGCTTTCGTGTATCCTAAGAAGTGGCTCTTCCAATAAGAGTTACTTAATGAAGCGATTGCGACACCTTTATCTCCAGCTTGGATAAATGATCCGCCCCCAAGGTAAATACCCATGTGAGAAGGACCAGATTTATAAGTGTTTTGGAAATAAATTAAGTCACCAGGTTGTGGACTTGAAGTTTGTGGTAGGCTACTCCAATATCCTGCAACACTTTGGCGGCTAATGTTATGACCAAATTTCTTAAATACGTGGTAGATGTAGCCACTGCAGTCAACACCGTTAGCAGAAGTTCCGCCCCAAACGTATGGTACACCTTGCATTGATTTTGCGTATGCAAGTACGGAAGAACTGTCGCCGCTATTGTTGCTTGTATTATTATTGTTGCTATTGTTTTGATTGTTATTTTGGTTATTGTTAGGCTTATTATCTACTGCGCCTCCAACTGGTGTTTTAGAAAGGTAACGTGTTCCGATATAACCAGTTTGACCGTTGTAGTTAATTTTGCTCCATCCAGAGTTTTCAGAGATTACTTGAACCTTCTGTCCTTGTGGAAGTGCGCCTATGATTCTATAATTTGTACCTTCGCCGCTACGTACATTTAGTGCAGAAGCATTAATGTAGTAGTCGCCAATTGCACCTTGGTTAGGTTTTTCAGGTTGTTTTGGTTGCTCAGGAGTAGTAGTGCCACCTTTAACGAATTTTACAAATTCGCTACTAACAAAGCCTGTTTTTCCTTGGTAATTTACTTTAAACCAACCGTTTTCAGATCCAACTACGTTTAATGTTGTACCATTTAAAACGCCACCAATTACACTATGGTAAGCGGCAGGGCCTGTACGAACACGTAGAGATGTAGCGTTAACCACGTAAGAACCACCAGTTTGAATAGTTCCATTATTATTGTTTTGCTCTTGTTTGTTGCCTTCTGTAACGTTTTCGTTAGAACCGCCTTTTGTTACATAGTCTTTGCTTACATAAGCAGTTTGTCCTGCGTAATTGATTTTGAACCAATCTTGAACTTCTCCAACAACTTGTACTACTTGTCCTTTTGTCACAGAACCTACAGTTGTGTGAGAAGTGCTAGGACCTGTACGAACGCGAAGGGAAGATACATTTACTGTATAGTTTCCGCTTGCTGGTTTTACTTCTTGGTTGTTATTATTCGTATTGTTGTTTGAAGAACCTGTATTAGAAGAAACGCCAGATACGAATTCGCCACTTACATAACCTACTTGTCCATTATGGTTAATTTTCACCCAACCATTTTCTTGTCCAATTACGTTTAATGTTTGTCCTTCATATACACGCCCAGAAACAGAACTAGATGTGTTAGGAGCTGTACGTACACGTAATACATCAGCGGTAACTTTATTGTTGCCACCTGTACTTACATTGTTGTTTGCTGCGCCACTTTTTGATACAAATTCGCCACTAACAAAGCCTGTTTGTCCATTAATGTTAATTTTGAACCAACCGTTTTCTTCGCCAATCACGTTTAGTGATTGACCGTTATAAACGCGTGAGATGATGTCGTGAGAAGTGCTTGATCCCGCACGAACATGTAATACGCTCGCGTTTACCTTATAAGATGAGCTGTTTGATGCAGAAGCTTGGACAGTTGTAGCAGCTTTTTGTGTATTTTGTTCAGGTGCAGCTTGAACACTATCAAGTGTAGGTGCTGCTCCTCCTGCTACAGACACTGCCGCAAGACCGGCAAGATACTTTTTCATAATTTGTCGATTCCTTTCTGTCTGTAATGTAGTGAAGAAATATTTACCAACTGTTAAAAATTCTAAAGAGCATGTCGATTACTGTCAAGACTTATATAGGAATCTGAATATGACAAAAAGATTACAAGAAAAAAATCAAGGCATAAAATTACACCTTGATTTCCATTTAAATGCATATATTGAATATGAAAGGACAGAAATTATTCGTGTTTAAGAAGATGCCATATTGGATTGTAATAAGATTTGATTAAAAGATTTTTGCAGTTTTTTGGTGATAGGCCCAACTTGCCCATCTTGAATCGCGGTCCCATCAAGGTGGGTCATTGGTAAAATTTCAATCGTTGTGCCTGTAAAAAAGCATTCATCTGCTTGATAAACGTCACGAACGCTGAAAAGTTCTTCCTGCACAGGAATGTGAAGAGTATTCGCTAAAGAAAGGACATATTGACGAATAATGCCATTTAAAATAAGGTGATTGGCTGGATGTGTGTAAAGCGTTCCGTTTTTAATTAAAAAGAAGTTGGAATGGCTTCCTTCCGTTACAATACCGTTCCTTACGAGAAGTGCCTCTTTACAGCCTTTCCGTTCAGCTTTCGTAGCAGCTAGTACGTTTGGTAATAAATTTAATGATTTAATGTCACAGCGTAGCCATCGAGTATCGGGTTCTGATATAGCGCGTATACCATATTCAATCCATAAAGCTGGTCGTTCTTTTTTTGTAATATAGGCATAAATTGTCGGAGGGTTGTCATATGAAAATACATGTGTGCGAGCTTGTACACCACGAGATACTTGCAAATAAATGGTGCCATCTTCGTGGAAATGGTTTCGTTCAATTAATTTGTAAAGTAAAGTGATGAGCTCAGCTTTTGAGAAAGGGAGCGATAATTCTACTTCTTCCATGGATCGATATAATCTCGTTATGTGCGGATCTAATAAATGAAAGTTCCCTTTATATAGGCGAATAACCTCATAGACACCATCTCCGAACTGCGAACCTCTCTCTTCAAGTTCTATGTACGTTTGTTGTTTTGTTGTATCAATAACTTCATCATTCCAAAGTACAAATTTTTCGTATGCCAATTTCCGTCCCATCCTTTCGTAAGTACGTAAGTAACGTGAAACTTTCATTCATGCGAGATAAAAATCACTATAGTAATTTTTATGTGAGCAATTCTCTACATATGACCATATATGTATTTGTAAATCATAGAGAAATAAGGATGATCTACCCCGCATTAACGGCAGTAAAGCCCCTACTTACAAATTCGGGTAGAGCAAAGAAGTGAAGTGGGCGAATCACTGCCCGTAAATGCCCGATTGATGAGGGCTGATTAAAGTTTCACTTTACAGCATTTTGTATATACAAATTCGAAAATAAGAAATGAGAATCCTGCTTTTAAATAAAAAAAAGCAACATTCTTATGGAATGCTGCACAAGGAGGGTAGCTATCTTTCATAGGGACATTGTCTCGTTGAATGCTTTGTGTATGGAAACAAAACAAGTTGAAAGACAATTATAAGAAAGTAGAAACAAAAGATTTACACATTTCTTTAAGGGATCTTACGAAAGATGAGAGATAAGAAATATGTAGAACCTCGTTTACATATTTTATTATAGAGATTCTTCATTAACACTATGTGAATATTTGGTAAAGGTTATGTAATTTTAAAGTTAATGAATATAAGTAGTTGTATGGAAGAAAATAAAAAAGAGGCTGAGATTACTCAGCGCTCTTCTTTTCTTCTTTAATAACTGTTTTTACTTCACCAGTTTTGATCTTATTACTTTCAGAGAAGCGAAGTAAGTCACCTTCAATGATTTTATCAGACATGTTCAATTCATTTTGGGCACGATCAATTAGTGGCTGGGATTCTTCTTTCGGTAATTGTACAACTTCGCCAGTAGCACGGTCATAGAATGTACTGTTTGTGTACATGTATTTATCTGTAACGAAGCTACCGTCACGAAGAACAACGAATCCTTTATTATCAGGTGAGAATACATCATGACCGAATCGAACGTCATTTGTAGAATCTACACCAAGTAAGTTTAGAATAGTTGGTTTAATGTCAATTTCACCAGTTGGTTTCGAAATTGTTTTACCTTCTTTTTGACCTGGAACGTGAATAAACATCGGTGTTTTTTGTAAGTTCATATGGTCAAATGCAGTGATTTCTTCTTTTCCTAAGAACTGTGCCATTGCACGGTTATGGTTTTCAGAAATACCGTAGTGGTCACCGTAGAATACGATTACTGAGTTGTCGTAAATACCTTCTGCTTTTAGACGCTCAATAAAGTGTTTCATTGCTTCGTCTAAGTAACGAGCAGTTACCATGTAACGGTCAAATACTCCATCACCAGAATTGTATTCATCGATTAATTTTGTACTGTCATCGTAAGTGAATGGGTAATGATTCGTTAAAGTAAGGAAGCGAGTATAGAATGGTTGCTTCACTTGTTTTAACATATCAATAGATTGATCGAAGTATTCGATATCTTTTAATCCCCAATTTAATTTTGTTTCTGGCGTAATCTTGTAATCAAGCTCGTTGTAGTAACGATCATAACCAAGTGCTGGATACATAATGTTACGGTTCCAGAATGTTGCGTTGTTTGCGTGGAATACCGACGTGTGATACCCTTGCTGACGTAAAATTTCTGGAGTTGCTGTATATTCATTGTTACCGTGTGTGAAGAATACAGCACCGCGGTCTAGTGGATATAACGAAGTATCTACTAGGAATTCAGCATCAGATGTTTTACCTTGACCAGTTTGATGGAAGAAGTTATCAAAGTAATAACTTTCTTTCGTAAATTGGTTTAAGAATGGTGTAACTTCTTGTCCATTAACTGTTGCACCAATTAAGAATGTTTGTAATGACTCAAGAGAGACAACAATTACGTTTTTCCCTTTTGCAGTACCGAACATATTTGGATCTGGTTTACTTTGTGTTGTTTTTACGTAGTTTTCTGTTTCTTGTAATTTACTACCGTCAGCGAACGCTTTTTGTGAACTTGATTTTGCTTGTAAGCCAAGATCGTATACTTGATGTACATATAATCCTAAGTTTTTAACAAGCATAACGCGGTCGAATGAACGTGTTAATAGTTCTGGGCGTTCAGCTTCTGCAAGTCCTAAGTTTGCGAAGAAAATAGCAACTGTTGATACGAAGTATAGAGAACGCATCGGGCGTGCTACACGCTCTGTAGGTGCAAAGTTCTTCATTTTCTTTAATAGAACGAAGAAAACGATAATGTCTGCAAATGCAAGAATAATTTTGTAGTTAAATAATTCTTTCACACTAGAACCTAAACTTCCGAAGTTAGATGTTTGTCCTAGCACCGGTAATGTAACGAAGTCATTGTAGAATCCGTAGAACATTACGTTACCAACAAGAACGATTGTTAAGACAAAATTAATTCCAAGTGCTATATAGTTACGTTTTTTCCCTTTTGCAAATAATGCAAGACCAACAAGCAGTAATGATGCTGCTAATGGGCTAAGGAATAAAATGAATTCTTGCATGAAAGATTCAAGTTTTAAATCAAAGCTTGTGCGTGTAATAAGGTAAGTTTTCAGCCATAAGGCTAAAGCTACGAATACAGTGAAACGCACATTTTGAAATTGTGATTTCAAGGTTTCTTTCATTCATTTCCACCCTTTCTCTATCAGGCTTGGTCGATTTTGGAGCGAAAAATGCTAAAATAAAAAATACATAGTTTTCTTGGCCATAATTAAAGGTTCTATATTCACCCATATACGACTATAACTATGCATACCCTTTTGGTTTCTTTTGTTGCTCATAAGCATAACGTCATTTCTGTATTATACAACAAAATTCATTTCTGAGAAACACTATAACATTTTACATTTTTTGTATAAGATTTGTCACTACCAGAGAAAACTTTAACATTCGTTTATATGTCCGTCAACTAGAAAATATAACAAAGGTAGAGCAGAATGTTAAGTGGAAGTGAAAATTTTCTTTGTTGAGAAATAAGAAATGAAGATGGGTAAGGGTTATCTAGAAATCTATTATATGAAGGAAATAGTGTGAAAATTAACGAACACTTGTTCTTTTTTGGTTTGTTTGTTACAATAAAAGTTCATTGATAGGTTTTGTGTAATTTCCATGAACTTTTACTGATAACATATTGTAGCTTATTTCTTTTTAAAAATAGGGAGGCTTTTTACATGAAACAAAAATTTTCAGTTGAAGCGTTTTGGAAGAAAGTAAAACATGTTGCAAAGCAAGCAGGGCAATCTGTCATTTATGCAAGTTTATTACTGTTTTACGTTTTGCAAAGACCCGATGTTCCAAAACGAGTGAAAATTATTGTAATTGGAGCACTTGCTTATTTTATTGCACCGATTGATGCGATTCCAGATTTCATTGCTGGAATTGGCTATACGGATGATTTGGGGGCGTTAACGGCCGCACTAATACAGGTGTCGTTATACGTCAATGAAGATGTGAAAGATAAGGCACGAGTGAAGTTGGCAGAATGGTTTGGTTCGGATATAGACACAACATTTATCGATCAGAAATTAGGTCAATAGGTGAAACCTGTCATAAGGTGACAGGACGAACGTAAGCGAGGAAGTGCATTATGCCATCAGGAAGAACGCATACGAAAATAAACTTAATATCCCTTCCGGTTGTTTTGTTTTTGCTCTTTTCGTATGGATTAACAAATTTTGATTTTTTATTAACTTTTGCGATTGGTTTTTTAGTAGGTACTTCATTTTTAACACCAGATTTAGATACGTACAGTAATGCTTATAACAAATGGGGTTTCTTACGTATATTTTGGTATCCTTATAAGAAAGTAATGCCGCATCGATCTTTCTTTACACATACGATTATACTTGGTGATGTAATTCGTATTGCGTACATGTTAATCGTCTTTTCTCCATTTTTATTACTATTAAATGTAATCGCACTGGATGGTAATTTAATAGAAATTGCGAAGAAGCATGAGGTTGAAATTGTAACGTTCTTAATGGGAATTGTTGTGGCAAGTACGCTCCACATTATAGCGGATAAAGTGAATACGCGCCGAAAGAAAATGATGAGAAAAAAGAAGAAACGCAGAAGATAAAGTGAACGAATTAGGAAAAGGGCCCCTTGCAAATTGCAAGGGGCCCTTTTTAAACAAACATTTGTTTAAAATTAAGCTTTCAGCACTTTAATTCCTTTTACAATGTTCCAGATGAAGTAGTATAAGCTGATGATTCCGCAAATAGCTAAGACAATCATTGATCCAATTCCAAGTGTTACATCTGGTTGGTCAGATCCAAGACCCATAATTCCTAAAATAGCTAGGCCGATAAATGTAGCGATACTTGGAATGATGTGTGTCCATAGAGCACGTTTTGCATGTGGCTTTGTTTCAGCGTCCCCCACAATCCAAACGATAATTGGGAATAAGATAGGGGCAAATAGTACACTAAAGTATGATAACGCAGCTAATATTTTATTTCCGTTCATATATATCACCTCATAAATAATTTCTGTTGTTATACTATTATTATGCAATAATTTTGGCAAACTTCCTATCGATGAACATTACAAGAACGTGACGATTTTGTAAGATTTTCTGTTAAATAATAAAATTTTCAAAAAAATCTTTTTTAATAGAAATTGTTATGGTACAGTATAAATGAAAGTTGTTGAAAACGTTTTCTTAAACGTTTTTTTATTTTAGGCTTAAAGGTATGATGACCTGATAGTCTATTGATGAGGTTATTCTATTTAAAAGGGGATTCTTTAGGGGGAGAGAACAATGAACACATGGACACAAGTTTATGATCCATTCGGAAACATTTGGATTTCGGCAGCGGTCGCACTTATTCCGATTATCTTTTTTTTCTTAGCTTTAGCAGTTTTCCGCATGAAGGGGTATGTGGCAGGATTTATTACAGTTGTACTTACAGTTTTAGTAGCGTTATTCGCTTATAAAATGCCGTTCACGATGGCAATGGCAGCAACCGGGTACGGTTTTTTGTACGGGTTATGGCCAATTGCTTGGATTATCATTATGTCCGTATTTTTATATAAAATTTCTGTAAAAACAGGTCAATTTGATGTGATTCGTGCATCGGTATTATCGATTACGAACGATCATCGTCTACTCGTTATTTTAATTGGATTTTCATTTGGAGCATTTTTAGAAGGAGCAGCAGGATTTGGGGCACCAGTAGCGATTACAGCAGCGCTTCTTGCGGGTCTTGGGTTAAATCCTTTATACGCAGCAGGTCTTTGTTTGATTGCAAATACTGCACCAGTGGCGTTCGGAGCGATGGGAATTCCGATTACAGTTGCTGGACAAGTAACAGGTATTGATCCACATAAAATTGGACAAATGGCTGGGCATCAATTACCGTTCCTATCATTATTTGTTCCATTCTTTATCGTATTTTTAATGGATGGATTTAAAGGTATAAGACAAACGTGGCCTGCGTTACTTGTAGCGGGTAGTTCATTTGCGATTACGCAGTTCATTACAGCGACATTTTTAGGACCGGAACTTCCGGATATTACATCGGCACTTGTAAGTTTAATTAGTTTAGCGCTGTTCTTAAAAGTTTGGCAGCCGAAAGAAATTTATCAATCTGGGCAAGCAAATAGTGAAGTAGCAGTAACAACGACAGCGGCATCGATGCCGAAATTAACGTTTGGAAAAGTAGTGAAAGCATGGTCTCCATTTATCGTATTAACGGTTATGGTAGTCATTTGGAGCCAAAGTTTCTTTAAGGCATTATTCGCTCCAGGAGGGGCTTTAGAAAGTCTTGTATTTAAGTTTGAAATTCCAGGTCTGCATAATCTAGTAATGAAAGCAGAGCCAATTGTAAATAAACCAACGCCTTACGAGGCAATTTTGAAGTTTGATGTATTATCGGCAACTGGAACAGCGATTTTAATTGCTTGTATCATTTCCATGTTTATTTTGAAAATGAATGTAAAAGATGCAGTAGTGACATTTAAAGAAACGTTAAGCGAATTAAAAATGCCAATTCTATCTATCGGATTCGTACTAGGGTTTGCATTTATCGCAAACTATTCTGGTCTATCTTCTACGTTAGCGTTAGCATTGGCCGGAACTGGCGGACTATTTCCGTTCTTCTCACCATTCTTAGGCTGGATTGGCGTATTCCTAACAGGGTCTGATACGTCTGCGAATGCACTGTTCTCAAATTTACAAGCCATTACAGCGCAGCAAGTCGGCGTATCTGAAGTGCTTCTCGTTGCAGCAAATACAACAGGCGGTGTAACAGGTAAAATGATTTCCCCACAGTCGATTGCGATCGCTTGTGCGGCGGTTGGTCTTGCCGGAAAAGAATCAGATTTGTTCCGTTTCACAGTGAAGCATAGTTTGTTCTTCGTAATTATTGTTGGTATTATGACGTATGTGCAGGCGTATTATTTAACGTGGATGATTCCGTAAATAGCAAAAGAAATAAACTTTTCATTTTTCAGATTATCGTGTATGATGGGAAAGTATTGAAAATTAAATCAGTGATAAACTAGGGGTGCCTAACGTATGCGTAGGCTGAGAGAGAAGCGCGTGAACTTCTTAACCCTTTGGACCTGATCTGGCTCGTACCAGCGTAGGGAAGTTAACGGCTTTACATAATGATGTCTTTATGAGCCAGGTCCTTATTTTTTTATGGACCTGGCTCTTTTTATTTTGGCATGCGCTGGCCATATCTCGTCCTTGTCACGAACAGGGGGGCAACAAAATTTATGAAACAATCTGTTTCAGCTGAGCAAATTGAATTGAAATCGAGTTTACCAGGGAGTAAGAAAGTATATGTGGATGGACCACGAGAAGGTATGAAAGTGCCGATGCGTGAGATTGAACAAAGCGAAACGAATGGTGTCCCAAATCCACCAATCCGTGTGTATGATACGAGCGGTCCTTATACAGATCCTGCGTATAAGGTCGAGTTGGAAAAAGGAATTCCAACGCCGCGCCACTCTTGGATTATGGGGCGTGGTGATGTAGAAGCATACGAAGGGCGTGAAATGAAACCAGAGGATGACGGTGTGAAAGTAGCTTCGAAGCATACACCTGTTTTCCCGCAAATGGATCGCCAGCCACTTAGAGCAAAGCAAGGTGCAAATGTTACGCAAATGCACTATGCACGTAATGGCATTATTACGTCTGAGATGGAATACGTTGCGATTCGTGAAGGGGTAGAGCCGGAGTTTGTTCGTAAGGAAATCGCAGAAGGCCGCGCTATTTTACCAGCGAATATTAATCATCCAGAAGCTGAACCGATGATCATCGGGCGTAATTTCCATGTGAAGGTAAACGCCAATATCGGAAACTCAGCTGTATCTTCTTCGATTGCAGAAGAAGTAGAGAAGATGACGTGGGCAACGCGCTGGGGTGCAGATACGATTATGGATTTATCTACAGGTAAAAATATTCATACGACGCGTGAGTGGATTATTCGTAACGCGCCTGTACCAGTTGGAACTGTACCGATCTATCAAGCGCTGGAAAAAGTAAACGGAATTGCAGAAGATTTAACGTGGGAAGTATATCGTGATACGTTAATTGAGCAGGCGGAGCAAGGCGTTGATTACTTTACGATTCACGCGGGTGTATTGCTTCGTTACATTCCAATCACGGCAAAGCGTACGACAGGTATCGTTTCGCGCGGTGGTTCGATTATGGCGCAGTGGTGTTTATTCCATCATAAAGAAAACTTCCTATATACTCACTTTGAAGAGATTTGTGAAATTATGAAGCAGTACGATGTTTCGTTCTCTCTTGGAGATGGATTACGCCCAGGGTCTATTGCAGATGCAAATGACGAAGCACAGTTTTCTGAGCTTGAAACACTTGGTGAATTAACAAAAATTGCTTGGAAACATGATGTGCAAGTTATGATTGAAGGACCTGGACACGTACCGATGCACTTAATTAAAGAGAATATGGAGAAAGAGCTTGATATTTGTCAGGGCGCGCCGTTTTACACACTTGGGCCGCTAACGACAGATATTGCACCAGGTTACGACCATATTACATCTGCAATTGGAGCTGCGATGATTGGCTGGTTTGGAACAGCGATGCTTTGTTATGTAACGCCGAAAGAACATTTAGGTTTGCCAAACAAAGATGATGTACGCACGGGTGTTATTACGTACAAAATTGCAGCGCATGCGGCTGATCTTGCGAAAGGACATAAAACGGCTCATCAGCGTGATGATGCACTTTCAAAAGCACGCTTCGAATTCCGTTGGCGCGATCAATTTAATTTATCTTTAGATCCTGAACGTGCGATGGAATATCATGATGAAACGTTGCCTGCAGAAGGGGCAAAGACAGCTCACTTCTGTTCAATGTGTGGACCGAAGTTTTGTAGTATGAGAATTTCACATGATATTCGTGAGTATGCAAAAGAAAATGATTTAGAAACGACAGAAGCAATTGAAAAAGGAATGAAAGAGAAAGCAGAAGAATTTAAAGAAGCTGGTAGTCATTTATATCAATAACATGTTACACCTCTTTACTTAATTGATCACACTGTAGTACCTAACTTTATTATAGAAGAAGCCCCATTTGCTAAGACGGTAGCAAATGGGGCTTCTGTTGTTTATAAGGCGAAGAAGAGATGTACCCAGTAGAATAAGAGGAATAGTGTGACGACTGTTGTGAGCGGGATAACGATAAGGGATACACTTAAATAGTCTTTCCATTTTACTTTAATTTTGTTTTGTTTCAGAATATACATCCAAATGAGTGAAGCTAGCGTACCAATTGGTAGTAATAGTGAACCGATGTCACTACCAATGATGTTTGCAAGATAGATAGTTTTTAATGTGACTGGATCTAGTCCCATTTCTGTTAATGTGATTGTACCAATCATAAGGGCAGGATGGTTATTGAAGACGTTAGAGAGGATGGATACAAGTCCGCCCATTGCAAAGCTAGCATAGAGTAGATGCTGATTCACAACTGGCTCGAGCCATTGTACAAGTGCAGCTGTTAATCCTGCGTTGTGTAGTCCGTAAATAATGACGTACATAGAGAAGGCGAAAATTAAAATGTGCCACGGTGTCTTTTTCAAAATGTCGACAGGATTTGTTCGTAAGTAGTACCATCTCCAAATGAGAAGAACGAGTGAACCAAGTACTGCAACGATTTCAATTGGGATGGATAAGAAGGATGCAACGAATAGAAGACAGCGCATCAGGAAGACGAAACCTAATACTTTTAACATGAATCTTGTCCGTTTTTGTTTCGTATCGACAGAATTATTTCCTTTTAGTGGATGGAAGTTTTTCGTGAAGAAAATTTCTTCAATATCATATGAAGAAACAGGTAATTTTTTCGGAAGTTTTTTCTTCAAAACTGTATACATGAGCCATGACATAAATAATAAGCCTAATGTTGCAGGTACAAACATCATAGCGGTATGCATATAAAGAGTCATATGGACGATGTTTAATGCGATTAAATTTACGATATTACTTACACCAATTGGTGCACTAGATGCTGTAGCGATTAAAGCACCACTTAATAAATAAGGAATTTGTTGATGTGGTTTTAATTGAAGGTTTTTTAGAAGAAGAATTAAAATGGGAGTTGTAATTAAAATACTACCGTCGTTATTAAATAAAAGAGTCATAAGAAAACATAATAATTGAATATACCAGTATAGACGGCGTCCAGAACCTTTCGCTAGATTTGCCAGTTTCGCTGCGGACCAATGGAAGAAGCCGAAGCTTTCTAATATAACTGCCATAACAATAGTTGCTAATATTGTTATGGAAGCACCGCCAATTTTACTTATAATATCCATGATGTCTGGTTTTGATACAAGTCCAGTAATTATGATGATACCAGCTCCGATTGCTGCTGGCCATGCCTCATTTAAGCCGCGAGGTCGCCAAAAGATAACGATCATCGTTAAGAAAAATACAATAATAGTAATCCATATTTCAATGCTCATATTTTGCCTACCTTTCTATTTTCCCTTGAACAGATGTAGCTTGTCTCAAGTTTATATTGGTAGTATATTCAGCAAAAAATAAGAAGAACTAGACGTATAACGAGATGAACCGAATATGTGTTTTTCATGCTAAAGGACAAGTGTCACGAATAGTGAAATAACTATTATGAGAGGAGTCTATAAATTATTGGGCAGTAAGATAGTAAATGAAATTTATATGGGCGATTATTGAGATATATTGGCGCAAGTTAAAATATATCAGCGATTATTGAGATATATCGGCGCAACTCAAAATATATCAGCGATTATTGAAATATATCGGCGCAACTCAAAATATATCAGCGATTTTTAAAATATATCGACTTATCGACAAAACACGACAAAAGGAGCCCATCCCAAAATGCCTTTTGGAACAGACTCCAATGCTATATTATTTTTCCTTCAAAAAAGTACGATCCTTCAAGAATAAGTTCCAGAAGAAAATAAATCCTGGTAATAAAATTGCAATCCCAATTGCGTATAGAATGAGCAGTGCATAGAACGTTTCTTTCGTTGTAAAGCTTGTAAATACAGTTACGTCAGGATAAATAATATACGGTAAATGCGCGACCCCGTAAGCATAGCTTGCAAATGCATATTGAGCGACGACAGCTAAAACGGCAATGCGAGGGTATCCTAGTGTATTGTACTTTTTGTTTGTCCACCAAAGGGACGAGTATCCGATAACGAATAAAACAATAGAAACTGTAAACCACGGGAATTGCTTTATTAATCCTTGCATAACCCAATGTGTTTCTGGATCCATTACAACGAGGGCAATAATTGCCGTAACGAGCGTTGCAGGACCAAGGATGATAGCATTTCTTCTATAAATTCTATACGTATCTTCTGAACTTTGTTCTCTCGAAAAATCAGCAAGAAAGAGAGAGGAGAGAAATAGTTCAGAAGTTAGTCCGAAGAGCATATAACAGTAGATAACTGGGCTAGAAAGAAGTTTTCCATATAGGAGTACTTCCTTTCCTTCAGACATTGTAATATAGGCTCCCTCTGTAACGGGTAAAACGGTAATTAATAGTGCTGGAATTAATAGACCAGTAATACCTGAAATAACCCGAAGAAGGTATTGGTATTTTGGCAAGGAGTAAGCAAATACCATAAATGTACTACGTACTGCAATGAGCACTAAAATTAACATAACTGGTACGAACATTACTGTCGCAAGAGTAAAGGCCGCTTTCGGAAAGAAGCCGAGAAATGCGACAACGACGAAAACGAGAAACGTATTTGTTACTTCCCAAGTTGGTGATAAGTACCGATTCGCAAGTTTAGCAGCGAGCGTCGGATGTTTTGCGTATACCATGCCCCAAAAACCAGCGCCAAAATCAATGGACCCTAGTATACTGTATACGAAAATAAGGGCCCATAAGATGATGATTGCAATACTTTCCTCATACATGAGAATCGCCTCCTTGGTGTTGTAAATCATTCTTTAATGGATGTCTTCTAAAGAATGTCCGTAGAACAATGACTGTTAAAATAGCGAGTCCAATATACAAAATGATGAACAAAACAAATAAAGGACCGACGAAATCAGCGCGTGTAGATGCATCGACGGTACGTTGCATACCATAAATTGTCCATGGTTGACGACCGCTACAACTGAAAATCCATCCGAATTCAATACCGAGCATCATAATTGGTCCGCATGCGGCAGCCCCCCAAAGTAGCCACTTCGGTAGTTCTGTTCCCTTTTTTCGGTACACGAAATACCAATATAAGAGTGCAATTGTTGCAACAGCAAAGGTAAACGCAGCAGTTCCTACCATTAAGTTGAATAGTGTATGTGTATAAAATGGTGGCCATGTTTCTTGTGGGAATTCGTTTAGTCCTTTTACGACAGTGCTAGGGTCTAGTCCCACTAATAAGCTAAGCATGTTTGGAATTTCAAGTGCATAGTTTAGTTCAAGTGTATTAGGATCCACAACTCCGCCAATGGATAGCGGTGCGTGTGATGTCGTTTCAAATAAAGCTTCAGCAGATGCAAGTTTTTCAGGTGAGTGTTTATGTAAGGCAATCGCTGATTCATGTCCTGAAAGCCACATCGTAGCGCCTGTAATAAATGTAACGACAAGCCCTAATAGCAGCCCTTTTTTATGATAAGCAATTTCACGTGTACTTAAATTTTTCTTCAATAATTTAAATCCAGCAATAGAAGCAATGACAGCCGCACCGGTTGCATAAGCCGTAATAACGACATGAAATGCACTTGTGCCAAAACTTGGATTAAAGAAAGCTTTCCACGGATCAACGTTAAAAACAGATCCATCTGGATTCATTGAAAAGCCTGCTGGTGTATTCATCCATGTATTTGCTGATGTAATAAGCACGGCGGATGCCGTGGCACCAAGCATGACGAAAAATAGCGAGATTAATCTCATAAATGGAGGAAGTTTATCAGCTGCATATACGTAAATCGACATGAATAAAGCCTCCAAAAAGAAGGCGAAAATCTCAATTTGGAAGGGAACAGAAATAACTTGCCCAACAATTTTGGCGAAACCAGGCCAAAGAAGTGAGATTTGCACACCAACAATTGTTCCAGTTGGAATTGCTACACCGAGAAGAATAGCAAACGCCTTTGTCCATCTTTTCGCCATAATGGCATAGTCGGAGTCTTTCTTCCAGTGATAGAGTATTTCGCTTATAAAAATCATCAATGAAAGTCCGACGCCAAGTGTTGCAAAAATAATGTGGAATGCTAATGAAGAACCAAAAAATGCTCTTGCTAATGTTACCGTATCCATATGTAAACTCCTCTTCTTTTTTGCCATTATTTTCTGATTGAATTGGAAGATTTATTCAAAAAAACTACCAAAAATATATATGTATTTAAAAAGTGAATATGATAATATAATGT
>NZ_JBEUTW010000162.1:0-7631 GCF_040492675.1 Bacillus sp. AP50 | reverse complement strand
TGGTAGTATGGTAGAAATGTTGTTAATTTTATTTGCCCCAGTTTTCGTGAATAGAAAATACTTTTATTTAGTTTCCTTTAGTGTAATTGGAAAGTACGTATTTTTCACATTGCTATTACAAGATTTAAAAGTGATAATTCCACTTGTTTTATGTGTATTTTATTTCATTATTTCACATTCTTTATTAAAACGATTTCAATCTTATGTAAGAACAGTGGTTGAAATGATGAACAATATGAAAGAGACGGAAAATTTAGCTGTGATTGGGACTATGTCTACAACAATTGCCCATGAAATTCGAAATCCACTAACAGCGTTAAAAGGGTTTACGCAAATGCAAAAAGAAAGAAATCCAACTGATACGATGAGCTACGACATTATGCTACAAGAAATTGAAAGGGTTAATGGATTTGTTAGTGAATTGATGTTGTTAGGGAAACCAAAGCCAACAAATTATGAAAGGTGTAATATACGAGACACCCTTCTATATGTTGTGCATCTAATGGAAAGTTATGCAACGCAATATAGAGTTAAATGTAATTTACAAGTAGATGGAAATTTACCGGCTATAAACGGTGATGATAAGCAATTAAAACAAGTGTTATTAAATATCATTAAAAATGGAATAGAATCAATGCCAGAGGGTGGAGAAATTCATATCTGTGCATATCAAAAAACGCAAGGACATTTGTGTATTTCTGTTGAAGACCAAGGATGTGGTATAGAGAATGAGAAGTTAGAAAAAATCGGTAAGGCGTTTTACACAACAAAGGAGAATGGTACAGGACTTGGATTAATGATTACATATAAAATTATTAAGGAACATCAAGGGAGTATCACGATCCAAAGTAGTCTAGGAGTAGGAACGAAAGTAGAAATTTTTCTGCCGACCGTTTAATGTATTTGAGAAAAGATTTTTCAGAAAAGTGTTCTTGTTGTGTAAATATAAACATTTTATAAAATGTTTCAAGAAGGGTTTTTTTTATAAAATACTTCGTTTATAATGGAGGAAAATATCGACATGAGATTGATTGCTCATGTAACGGTTCAGTAGTGTTATGAAAAGATAAGAAGGGGTGCACGCGCATCCTTTTTTCTATGCAGATATTATGAAAGAGGTGGTATGATGGAATTAACATTAAATTCGACTGTATGTTTACACACGATTCAATTTCGAAAAGAGCAAAAGAATTATACTGTAAAAGACACAATTACAGGAGAAAAATATGAAATGCCGCCACTTTGGATTGATGCATTGGCAATGATGCGTGACGGTTTTTTATTGGGGGAAATTGAGGAGAAATTAAAAGAAGAGTATCCATCCGAAGAAGTGAATATGTTAGCATTCACGAAGCAACTGTTAGAACTAGAACTTGTTGAAATGGTAGATGGGGAAGAAATAGCTTGTACAAAGAAGAAAGAGAAGGATTATTTAGCTTGGTTACGTCCTCATGTTGAGCAATTCTTTCTTAATTTAAATAAAAAAAATAGAAGCAAAGGTCAATGATGATCTTTGCTTTTTTGTATAGTTTGTTTAAAAAATTACAGCAAATGCTCTTGCAAAAGCACCGTCGCTATCTTTAATTTTTAAAGGTGCTGCTGAGAAGAAGAAACGTTTCGTGTGAATGGCATCTAAGTTTGTTAAGTTTTCGATTAAATAAATATTATTCCCAAGTAGTATGTGATGAATTGGTGATGTTTCTGTCGTTACCTCATCAGGAGAAATAAAATCTAAACCGACAGATTTTACTTTTAATTGTACTAGTTCCTCGGCTAATTCTTCAGAAAGATAAAAAGCTTCTTTCTCATACGCCTCCGTGTTCCATTTAGTAGATAGATTGGAATGGAAAATAACAATATCTCCTTCTTTTATATCAGCATCGTGCAGTACTTCTTTAGGTAGTTTTCGTTCTTGTACATGAGTTACATCAATAAGAACAGCTTCACCTACAAATTGATCCAGCGGTAATTGATCGATGGTCGTTGCGCCTGAAATAAAATGCGCAGGAGCATCACAATGCGTGCCAACATGAACGACAGAATGAAAATCTGTAACTTGATAGCCTGATTCTTCAACACTTGTAACAGCTTCTAGTTGTATTTTAGGTGTTCCAGGAAATTGAGACATATTATTTTCAAATGTTTGTGATAAATCAATTACTTTCATTTTACATACCTCCAATATATGTTTTTCAAATAATAAAAAGCTCATCCTTCAGTATCAAGAAAGATGAGCTTTACATGCTAGTTGAGTTTTATCTTCCAAAATGCAATGCATTTTGCAGGAATTAGCACCTATTCAGTTCGTATAAACTGAGGTTGCTGGGCTTCAAAGGGCCAGTCCCTCTGCCTCTCTTGATAAAGAAGTATTCAGTTTCAAAATCTTAATTTTCTGATAGTTAAATTGTAATTCATTTCCTTTTTGTGTGCAATACAAAATAGGTATTCACCCAAATAAAGCCGCTCGCATATTGTAGCTTATGTAAATAGAATGCTGCGAAGGAGTGAGTGCAGTGACAGGAAATGTATTGAATTATTATGCTGGTGGTAATACAGCTAGGGGATTTCACAATTTATACGAAGAGAATTTAAAAGGATTAGACAGATTATTTATCTTAAAGGGTGGTCCAGGAACGGGAAAATCTTCTTTAATAAAGGCAATAGGTCGTGATTGGGTTGGAAAAGGATATGATATTGAATTTTTACATTGTTCTTCTGACAATAAATCGGTTGATGGTGTAATTATCCCACAATTAAAAGTAGGAATTGTTGATGGGACATCACCGCATGTTATTGAGCCAAAAATGCCAGGAGTTGTTGAAGAGTATATAAATTTAGGAATTGCTTGGGACTCAGATAAACTAAGAAAGCAGAAGTTAGAAATTGAAAGATTTGTTTCAGAAGCAAGCAAAGCTTTTCAGTCTGCTTACGCACGTTTTAAAGAGGCATTGGTTATACATGATGAGTGGGAGAAGATATATATTGATAATATAGATTTTAATAAAGCAAATGAACTAACCGATCAGCTAATCCAGAAATTATTTGCAGATAAAAGCGGGAGACAATCGCTTGTCAAACATCGTTTTTTAGGAGCTGCAACACCGAAAGGAGCAGTTGACTTTGTTCCTAATTTAACAGAAGGGTTACCACATCGTTATTTTATAAAAGGCCGCCCAGGCTCTGGAAAATCAACGATGCTCAAAAAGTTAGCTGAGGCAGCTGAAGAAAAAGGATTTGAAGTTGAAGTATATCATTGCGGATTTGACCCGAATAGTCTTGATATGGTTATCGTAAGAGAATTAGGCTTTGCAATTTTTGATAGCACCGCACCGCATGAATATTTTCCAAGTCGCGAAGGTGATGAAATTATTGATATGTATGCCCTTATTGTTACGCCAGGGACGGATGAGAAATATGCGAAGGAAATTCGTGATGTTTCCATTCAGTATAAAGCAAAAATGAATGAGGCAATGTCTTTCTTAGCGAAAGCAAAATCGGTTCGTGATAAATTAGAACGAATTTATATTGCTGCTATGGATTTTTCAATAGTAGATGCATATAAAGAGGAGATTCAAAAAGAGTTTGAACGAATTGCTGCTACTGTAATCGAAAAGCAACAATAGAAGTTTTATTAGGCTGTCAGTAATTTCTGACAGTTTTTTTAGTATGTAGTAAAATTAATAGTGTATTGTCGAATTTCCAAGGAAATAATCAAAAAATGGAGATGTTATGAAATGAGAGAGAAAATCGAGTTGGAGTTAGAAAGAATTGAAAAAGAGAATGATGTAAAAATTTTATTTGCGGTGGAATCAGGGAGTCGTGCTTGGGGATTTCCATCGAAAGATAGCGATTATGATGTTAGGTTTGTTTATATACATCCGGTAGAATGGTATTTATCAATTCATGACAAACGTGATGTAATTGAATATCCAATTAGTGATGATTTAGATATAAGTGGTTGGGATATTAAAAAGGCGTTGCAACTATTCGCGAAGTCGAACCCAGCTTTACTTGAGTGGATTCGATCACCAATTTTTTATTCGAAAAACTCTAATTTTCCAGAACTACTTCAACAGATGAGTGAGAAGAATTTTGATCCAAAAGCAACGATATATCATTATTTACATATGGCGTCGAAAAATTATCGTGAATTTTTGCAAGGTGAGAATGTAAAGCTGAAAAAGTACTTTTATGTATTACGTCCTATTTTAGCTTGTAAGTGGCTAGAAGAGAAAGCAACTTTACCACCTGTAGAATTTGATCGATTGATTACAGAATTACCATTAGAACGTAGTGTGTTAGATGAGATTGAAAAGTTGTTAATAAAGAAAAAAGCAGGTACTGAATTAGATGTTGGATTGAAAATTAAGGTGCTAAATCAATTTTTAGAAGAACAAATTCATTACTATGGGCAATATGTAAAAGGAATTGAAAAGGGATCAGGGATCGATATTGAAATTTTAAATACACTATTTCGAGACATGCTGTTTGGAGCATATGAAAAAGAGCACAAGTAAGTTTGTGCTCTTTTTATTTTGTAGGAATGAAGAAAACAGATATAGCTGCGATAAGACCTGCAAAGGAGAATAAGTAAAAATTCCATGCTAAGTCATATTGCATTGTCATAATAATACCGATGAGAATAGGGCCAGCAATTGCACCAACTCGGCCAAGTCCCAGTCCCCAGCCTAAGGAGGTAGCTCGGATATGTGATGGGAAGTATTGTGTTACATATGCATTTAATATTTGAGTAATACCGACCGATCCAATACCAGCAAGGCCAATTAAAAGATAAATGATTGTAACAGATGGCTTAATTGTTAATAGTCCGATACATATGGCTGCCATAAGATAAGAGATGCTAATAACAATTTTTGCGCCTATACGATCAGCAATTGCTCCAGCGAATAACGCACCAACAGCTGCGGTAATATTTAGCATAAGTAGAAAAGACAGACTAGATCCAAGAGGATATCCCGCCTGGCGCATCATCTGTGGTAACCAAGTATTTAAACCGTATATTAAAAACATTCCCATTATATAAGTGATCCAAAAAAGTAGTGTTGCTTTTATGTATTCTTTTGAGAATAAAGTAAAAAATCCATTTTTCTTTCGTATAGTAGATGGAGCTTGATGAGTTTTATTTTTTACATGAAATTCAATTTGAAAACGATTAAGAATTTGGTTCACTTCTTCTTGGCGATTACGTGATAATAAAAATTGAATGGACTCAGGTAAATAGCGAATAATGAAAGGAATGAGGAGTAGTGGAATCATTCCGATACCAAACATAATTCTCCATCCGAAATCTTCTAACATAAACATAGACAAAATAGCACCTAATACGATACCTAAAGGATAGCCAGTAAACATAAGAGCATAAATAAAAGATTGCCTTTTTTTTGGTGAATATTCAACAGTAAGTGCTGAAGCCGTTGGGATAACACCGCCTAATCCGATTCCTCCTATAAATCGAGATAATCCAAATAACTCAGGAGAAGAAGCGATAGCCGCTAAACCCATTGTGATAGAAAAAAGTGCTAAACAGCATATAAGCGTCCATTTACGCCCAATTAGATCTGTAATCGTTCCAACTAGAATAGCCCCAATAAACATCCCAAATAAAGCATAGCTTGCAATTGTACCAGCGTGCGCTGGTGATAGCGCCCAGCTTTTGTCTTCTAGGAGCTTTGGTAGAACGGCACCGTAAATACCTAAATCATATCCATCAGCTAAAATGGCTAGCCAACAAATAAAAACAACAAGTTTTGTAATAGAGCTTGAAAAGATAGTTTCTGTAGATTCTAGATGAGGTGGAGCTGAAGGTTGCATAATATTCACCCCTTTTAATTTGTAGATGAATATATTATTTTATTTAATGTTAATATTTTCCTTCCTGTGTCGAAATTTATCTGAACAGGTTTTATAACAAATAAAGAAGTTCAACCGTAATTCTGTTGAACTTCTTTATTTGTTTACTCATTATCAACGCGTTTTAACGGTTGATCTGCTGGGCCTTCAAGAACGTCTCCCTCAATTGAAAAACGAGAACCATGGCAAGGACAATCCCAAGTACAATCACCATTATTCCATTCAACTTCACAGCCGAGATGTGTACAAGTTGTATCGACGATATGTAATTTTCCTTCTTTGTCCTTATAAGCACCTGCTCGTTTACCGTTAACATGTACGACAGATCCTTCACCAACTTCGAGATCTTCTGGCTTACGTAATGCGGTTTCAATCTTTCCTTCAATTAAATGTTTCGCAACATCAATGTTCTGGGAGAGGAACGTTTTTATATCTGGATTTGCATGGAAGCGTGATGGTGCATACAGTTCTTTATAGGGACTGTGGACTTTTAGGATGGAGTCCTTCAGTAGGTGAGCGGCAGCAGTTCCAGTTGTCATGCCCCATTTGCGATATCCAGTTGCAACAAAGATATTTGGATTTCTTTCGTTAATATGTCCGATATAAGGAAGCTTATCTAGAGTGATTAAATCTTGTGCTGACCATCTATAAGGAACCTCGTCTATTCCAAAAGTTGCTTCAGCAAAAGAATAGAGTGCTTCATAATGAAGCATCGTATTTATTCCTTGTCCTGTTTTATGACTCTCTCCGCCAATCAAAATTAATTTTTCTCCATTGTTTGTTATATAGCGTAAGGAGCGCTTTGGATCATCAATACTTAAATACATGCCACCTGGATAATCCATTTTTGCTTTTATTGCAAGAGCGTAGGAGCGTTCTGCGTACATTCGCGTAAAGAAAAAGCTATTTGCATCATAAAAAGGAAAATGTGAACAAGAGACGACATATTCACAAGTGATATGATGGCCCTCTTTTGTAATTATTTGTGGATGATCTCCCTTTTCCACATCCATAGCTGTTGTTTGTTCGTAGAGCTTTCCGCCCATCTCCACAAACTTTTCTAAAAGTGTTTTTAAATAAAGAAGGGGATGGAATTGTGCTTGATTTTTCATTATAAGCGCAGATTGTACTGGAATAGGAATCGATAGAGATTGAACATAGTCACAAGGTATATTTAATTTTTGATAAGCTTCATATTCTTTCGATAAATTTCTTAATCCGTTATCGGTAGTTGTATATAAATATGAATCTTCATTTGAGAAATTACAGTCGATTTTATATGTTTGAACAGTTTCATTTATGAATTGTAGAGCCTGATTATTTGATTCATAGTAAAGCCCGGCCTTTTCTACACCGAAATGGTTTATTAATTCATCATAAATAAGATCATGTTGTGCTGTTACTTTCGCTGTTGTATGCCCAGTCGTTCCGTTTAAAATACGACCAGAATCAATTAAAACAACATCGATGCCTTCTTTTGCAAGTAAATAGGCAGTAGTAATACCTGTAATACCAGCACCGATAATAGCAACTTTTGTCTTTATATTTTCGGATAAACGAGGGAAAGTAGGAAACTGAGTAGATTCAATCCAATAAGATAGCGGCAGTTGTGGAAATGTATCACTTGTCATTGCGGAAACCTCCTGATTTTAGAACAATTTTCCTTTTAATATTTCCATAATATATGAAATTCATGTGTGTTGTTTTAGAAGTAGTCTATTTTTATTAAAAGAGGTTATAAATTATTTTAATATAATTAA